>JASFLG010000070.1:0-12333 GCA_050118205.1 Pseudomonadales bacterium | reverse complement strand
TCCGGAGACACGTGCGCGCGCATTCATGCTGTACGCCTGGTGTCGATACTGTGACGATCAGATCGACGGCCAGGAGCTCGGCTTCGGCCAGCGCTCGCCGGAGCCGTCCCGGCAGCTCGAGATCCTTAAGGACCTGATCCGGCGCACCGAGTCCGCCATGGCCGGACAACCGACGGACGATCCGGTGTTCGCGGCGTTTCAGCGGGTGTTTCAGACCTGCCAGCTCGATCGCCGCTACCCGCTCGAGCTTCTGGACGGATTCGCCATGGACGTGGAGCGTCGGGCCTATCTCACGCTCGAAGATACGCTCGAATACTGTTATCACGTGGCGGGCGTGGTCGGCGCGATGATGGCGGCGGTCATGGGCGTGCGCGACCGGGCCACCTTGGACCGAGCCATCGATCTCGGAATCGCCTTTCAGCTCACCAACATCTCGCGCGACGTGATGGAGGACGCGGCGGATGGGCGCATCTACCTGCCGCGCAAGTGGCTCACGGAAGCCGGCGCGCCGACCGAGCCGTCGGCATTCCCGGGCGCCGAGGCGGCGCTGTTCGCCGTGGTCGGGCGACTGCTCGACGAGGCGGACCGCTACTATGAGTCCGCGGAACAGGGCATCGACCGGCTGCCGTTTCGCAGCGCCTGGGCCGTCGCTGCGGCCCGGCGGGTCTATGGCGCCATCGGCGAAACGGTACGGCGACGCGGACCCCAGGCGTGGGAGCGTCGGGCGGGCACCAGCACGGCTCAGAAGATCGGAATGCTCATCGGCAGCGGTATTGCGGTGGCGCGTCGTTCACCCGGCGAGATGCAGGAACGAGTCGGGCTGTGGACGGCACCCGAGGTGCGCCGTTCGGAGCTCGAGGCCTAGGTCTCCGGGAATCCGGCAAAAGGAAGCGCAGGAAGACACCGACAGAAAGGGCCATCGAGAGAACGAGGGGAGAATGGGATGGATCTGGCACTGAGAATAATCGTCGGCGCGTTTGCGCTGCTGTTCATTTTCATGGGGGTCGGGTTTCTGTTCGACCCTGCAGGTAGCGCCGCGAATGTGGCGGTGACGCCAATCGGCGAGCCGGGGCTCAACACGCTGCGTGGCGACATGGCCGGGCTGTTTCTCGGCAGCGCGGTGCTTCTGCTGATCGGCATCTTCCGGCGTCGGGGCGAGTGGCTGCTCGCCGTGGCCGTGCTGATGGCCGCCATCGCCATCGGTCGCGTGGTCGGATTCGCGCTGGATGGCAACCCGAATCCCACCACCCTGGCCGCATTCGGCTTCGAGGTGGTCATCGCCGCGGTGCTCCTGGTGGCAGCGCGCGTGTTGCCGGCGCGCGCGGGAGGCCCGACATGAGTGCCGACCGCGGTGACCGAGCCGGTCTGTCGAGGTCCGATCTCGAGGCCTTCTGGATGCCCTACACGGGCAACCGTCAGTTCAAGGAAGATCCACGCCTGGTGGTGGGCGCCGAGGGGACCGAGCTCATCGATGCGGATGGGCGTCGGCTGTTCGATGGACTCTCGGGACTCTGGTGCACGCCTTACGGCCATGGCCGCGAGGAGATCGCCGAGGCGGTCTCCCGCCAGATCCGCACTCTGGACTATGCGCCGCCGTTCCAGTTCGGACAGCCCCTGGCGTTCGAGCTCGCCAATCGGCTCACGGCCATGGCGCCGCACGGACTCGACTACGCCTTCTTCGTGAACTCGGGCTCGGAAGCGGCGGACACGTCCCTGAAGATGGCCCGGGCCTACTGGCGATTGAAGGGACAGCCGCAGAAAACCAAGCTGATCGGCCGGGCCCGTTCCTATCACGGGGTTAACCTGGGTGGCACGAGCCTCGGTGGTATCGGTCCGAACCGCAAGCTCTACGGGCAGCTCATCGACGCGGACCACCTGCCGCACACGGTGCTCGCAGAGAATGCGTTCAGCCGCGGCGAGCCGGAAAAGGGCGCGGAGCTCGCCGACGCCCTGGAAGATCTGGTGGCCCTGCACGACGCATCTAACGTCGCCGCGGTCATCGTCGAGCCCATGGCCGGCTCCGCCGGCGTGCTGCCGCCGCCGAAGGGGTATCTGCAGCGTCTGCGCGCGCTCTGCGACACCTACGACATCCTTCTGATCTTCGACGAGGTGATCACCGGATTCGGCCGGCTGGGCGCCCCGTTTGCCGCCGACTACTTCGGGGTGACGCCGGACATCATGAACCTGGCCAAGGTGCTCACCAACGGCAATGTACCGATGGGAGCGGTGCTCGCGCAGAAGACGATCTACGAGACCTTCATGGACAACGGCGGACCCGATTACGCCATCGAGTTTCCGCACGGCTACACCTACTCGGCACACCCGCTCGCCTGTGCAGCGGCGCTCGCGTCTCTCGACATCTTCGAGAAGGACGACATGGTGGGGCGGGTGAAGGCGCTTGCGCCGCACTTCGAGAACGCCCTGCATGACCTGAAGCAGCTGCCGTTCGTGACCGACATCCGCAACCTGGGTCTCGCCGGCGCCATCCAGCTCGAGCCTTACCCCGGCGAACCAGCCCGGCGTCCGTTCGAGCTTGCCATGGCCCTGTGGAAAAAGGGTGTTTACGTGCGCTGCGGCGGCGATACGCTGCAGTTCGCGCCGCCGTTCATCTCGACGACCGAGGAGATCGACCGGCTGTTCGCGATGACGGCGGAGGCGATCGCGGCGTCGGCGTGAGTGTTGTGTTGAATGTCGTCTGGAAGGGAGGAAGGTAGGCGTCGTGCAGGCGTACCGGGACGGCATGGACGAGACGGGAAAGCCCTACGCCGCGCTGGTTCACGATCTCGGCGTTCGTCACCGGGCAAAGCCCGCGTTGCGTCGCCTGATGTCCGCTGGCGCCGAAGCGGTTCCAGCGCTGCGCATCGGGTTGAGTGACCCGAGCGCCGAGGTGAGAGTCGGGTGCTGCAAGGTGCTCGACCATCACATGGACGAGGCCGCGTTGCCCGAACTGATCGCCAACCTGGCACATCCTGACGAGTCCGTCCGAGCCTGGGCGGCGCACGCACTCACCTGTGATCGGTGCAAGGAAGGTGCCTGCCGGCCCGGTGAGGACGAGGTGCTGCCCATCGCCATCCGCATGTTGGAGGAGGATCCCAGCCGGCGCGTGCGTCAGATGCTGGCGGGACTGCTTGGCCCGGCTGTGCATAGGCGCGCCGATGTGCTCGCTGCGCTCGAGCGCGCTCACCGCCACGACCCGCACCCCGTGGTGCGAAAGATCGCAAGCTGGTTCGTGCCGGGTGGTCCGCGATACCGGCGCCTTGCGCCGAAACCGGCCCGTCGCTGAGCGCGATTGAATCTGCTCGCCGCTGCGCTCGCGAGCCATCGCTCGAAACCTATCTGATTCGCCGGGTGGATGGTGGTACTTCAGCGGATCAGATCTGCGTATCCTGTGACTCCAGCGGACCTGGCGATTCGATCGTCGAGCTGTCGCCTCAACGTAACAAACTCAGGTTCGCTCCAATAGCGCCTGAATTCCGCGCTAGCC
Source organism: Pseudomonadales bacterium (assembly GCA_050118205.1). Classification (GTDB taxonomy): domain Bacteria; phylum Pseudomonadota; class Gammaproteobacteria; order Pseudomonadales; family Azotimanducaceae; genus SZUA-309. Next base: position 8,849 of record JASFLG010000070.1, on the reverse strand, counting down.
CGTAGGGACATCGCGATGAACTGGGTGTTCCTCAACGTCTCTCTATCTCGCCCAGGGTGTTCATCGGTTTTGTCCATGAGCTCTTTCAGTTCGCTGTACATCTCTTCTTGTTCGCCGATTGAAGCGAGGACAGTCGCTTTGAAGCGGACTCTGCGAAGACGATTCGGATGATCTTCGGGAACGTCGCCCAAGGCGTCCAGCAGGGCGAGGTTGGCACCATGCCATCCGTCTCTCTCCGCGCCGTCCGCTATCTCTGATCGAAATCGAGGGAAGCCGGCGAGCAGCCAATCGATCGCTTCGGCCTCCCGACCTGCTAGCTGGGACGCGACTGCAAGAGTGTGATACGTGCGGGAAGGGTTGTCGTGAAAACGAGTCCCAAGAGCGATGGCACGTCGTATCTGTTCGATCGCGGTGTCTGGATCACCGAGATTGAGATAGGCCAACCCGAGAAAGAAATGTCGAGCTGGCCACAATGGATCCATGCGGACTCCACGTCGCGTAACCAAGAGCGCTTCCTCCAACGCTCCAAGGCATGCGCACAGGTAGAACCCGACGAAGGTCAATTGGTCATCAGAAGGATTTTTCGCGACTGTGTACCTCCAAAGCAGTTGCGCTGTCTCGAAATCCCACTGACTCTGACTGTCTTCGATGAGCGAGTACAGGGCCACGGGGTTGGTGCGTTGCTGCTGGAGAACCCGTCTGGATTCCTCAACTCGTTCTTCGGGCCGGTCGATCTTACTCCAAGCCAACCACGCTCGCGCCTCCAGATACTCGGGGTCCATCTCAAGGGCCTGCTCGAGATACTGGCGTCCCTCTGCCATCGCGTTCGAGGACTTGATTGGGAAGACCAGATCGAAGCCCTTCCGAAACGCTTCCCAGGCTCTCATGTTCGAGGTCTGATAGCGGTGTCTAGAGACGAACTCGGCGGTATCGTGTATTCCGAGCTCTTTTCGGATTGCTTCTGCGATGCCGCTCGCGATCTCCAGCTGGACTTTCGGGATGTCTTCGAATGGGCGCTCGTAGCGACCAGACCAGATTGGAGTCAGATCTTCGATCCTGATCCACTGAGCAGATACAAAGACCTGATCGCCAGACTGCCGCAAACTGCCAGTGATGAGCGAGCCTACTGACAGGCGATCACCGATTTCTTCCGCCTCAGCTTTCTGCTCCTTAAGAGTTGATGTGGAATTCCTACCGGGCACCCGCAGCCCTTCGATGCGATTCAGTGAGTCAATCAGGTCTTCAGCCAGTCCCTCAGTGAGCCACCTATGGGTGCCTGCGGGAGTGAGATCATCGAAAGGAAGAACGGCAATCGCGCTCAAAGGGGCATCGCCTGCGCGCTTCTGCGCACGTTCAGTGTCAGTGTGGTCGCCGTTCTCTGCCTTGTCTGCGGTCGCTGTGGCTATCGCCTGCAGTAGCCTCTTAAACTCCTGGTCGCCAGTCGAGCAGAATTGGGCAGCTTGAACTCGACGAAACGCGAGGGGTTGTTTGACCTCATCGATGACCACCGGCACCAGAATGTTTCGGTCTAGCGCTTCTTGCGCCTCGATTCGCACCCAATCCTTTTCGATTGAAGTATTGGACCAGAAAACAACCACACAAGCGCACGAGTCCAATTCTCGTTCGATCTCTCGATCGAAGCTGCGGCCTATACCTATTCGGCGATCCCACCAGACGGAGTAGCCCGCTTCTCTGATCGAATTGACAATGGGTTCGACACGCTCCCTGTCCTCGGCAGCGTAAGAGATGAATACGTCAGCCATTTACCCTCCGCCAGATGCAGAGCTCTACGCGTGAAGAAGCCAATTTTCCCACCCTTACAGAATAATTCTTATAGAGGGCAGTTGATAGCTGCACAAGGCGATCGGCATCAGCTACCGTTGCTGCCTTGTTGAGTCTCGGTGCAGCTTGATTGGTCAATATCAAAAGGGTTAGGGAAGTCGCGGCGGGCCTGCGCGAGGAGCAGAACTTACCGGGCTTGGTCATCGGCCTTGCGAACGGGGACGGACCGCTCCTATCGGAAGGGTTCGGCTTTGCGGACGTTGAGTACACTATTGCCCAGAGTCCAAACATTCGCCACCGGATCGGCTCGGTGACGAAAACGATGACAGCTCTTTGTGTCATGGCGCTGGTCGAAGAAGGAAGACTGTCTCTAGACGACTGCATCAAGGATCTGCTGCCTGACCTGATTCTCCATGGCCACGGCGACGAGCTCTCTGTTCGCCATCTGCTCCTACACACCGGGGGAGTAGGCGAAGTCCCTAATAGAGAACTAGTGCCGCGTGCTGATGAAATCATCCGCTCCGTCGAGCGACGCTCCGTGTCTATGTCGGAGCTATACCCTGACGGACTGGAAATCGAGGTCGCTCCGGGAACGAAGTGGTCGTATTCAAACCATGGCTACGGATTGCTGGGTGAGGTCTTGTCCCGGCTTGAAGGCGCAGCACTGAATGATGTGATGGGGAAGAGAATCTTTGAACCGCTTGAAATGGAGGACAGCGACGTGTTGGACAACCATGATGCTGGATTGTCCAGGTGTTATGTTCGAAACCCCGGGGCTGGCCTTGAAAATCTTCCGCTTACCGATTTCTTCCATATATGCGGTGATTCACTGCGAGCAGCAGGCGGTGGCCAATCGACCATGCAGGACATGCTGCAGTTCGCTTCTGCCCTATTGCGTGATGGTGGGGGCATCGTCTCTCGGGATACCTATCAGCATATGATTGAGCCTCACTGGTGTCCCGATCCACGCTTGACGAGCCAGGCGTTCGGATTTCGTCGGTGCCGGCGTTTTGGTCGATCGGCGCTTGCCCATGCCGGAGGTATGCAGGGGTGGGGCACCATGCTGACTGTTGTCCCGTCGGATGATGTCGCGCTTGTAACGTTCACCAACCTTACGTCAGCCGACTTCCGATCAATTGACTCGGCATTGCTGCAAGCTGCTCTTGACGCACCAGAGTCGACTCGGCCCGACATCCCCATCGATCGGTTGGTGTATGCGCAAGCGCCTGGAACGTATGAGTGTCTACCTGGCCTTCTCACCAATCTGCGCGTCATGCATGATCAAGGTCGCGTGTTCATCGAACAACACGGTGAGGGACTTCGGATGCGCTCGCAACGTGGCCCCTGGCGCTCGGGGGTACATATTCGACCGGCCGACGAGGCAGACCCAACCATTTTCTATGTTGATGTCGACGGACCGGAGAGGGCTCATATCGTGTTTGCGCGGGACGGCGAGAGTCGGATTTCGGGCATCAGAACGGATGGCATCGTAGAGTTGGTACGAACGCCAGATTAGCGATCTGGGGCATTTGACGTTGCGCGCTCTTGGCCGTCGTTCAGCTCACCATCCAGTTCTGACAGGCGAAGTTTTGCTGTTGCCACGACTTCGGCGTCATCCTCCGCGTAGCGTTCGACGATGAAGTTGTACAGTTCCCGGATGTTTTCACCTCCTGATCGCTCATGTTTCTGGACTCGGTCCAGCACAAACTGTGCTTCGGTCAACCGTGGCAGGTCATCGATTTCCTGTTCCCAGGGGCGTTCGCAGTTCACCCACACGTGTTCGCATGGAGACACTCCAGGGTCGTCATCCAATGAGCCGGCCCAGACAACGTGCACTCCGGGATCCGTTGTGGGGCTGGGAACCGGTGATCCGCAATCTCTACAGAAGTCGCGGCGATACCTGGGTGGCATCACAAGCAGAGGCGCTTCGTAGGAGCTGATCAACGCTTCGCCGGTCAGAAACTTCAAACCCGTGACCGCCATGCCAGCCGAAAACGCTGAACCGGATGCCTTTTTGCATCGGTTGCAATGGCAGAGCACGAAGTTCTCCGTTGGTGCTTCGCACTCGTACGTCACTGCCCCACACAGACATGACCCTTGAATCATGGCGTTCCTCCTCAGTTCGAACTCTGATTCTGAATGCGCCCCTTGGCCTCCTCCGACTCGAGGTGCTTCATCACCTCGGCCCAGCGCGGATCCCTGCGTGCCTCTGAAAACCGAGGGTCCGCACGGAGCACACTTACGACAGTTATGGTGCGATGGTCGATCGCCGTATGGATCCAGTCGAACATACGGTCGTCTCCGAGTGCGGCGTAGGCGGATACCATTGCGTCGATTGGCGGATGCTCGAGTCTCTCCAGTGTTGCAAGGATCTGCTTGGCCTCGTCGCGCCTGCCTACCTTCGCAAGCAACCCAGCGAACAGAGGCCGATACGTCGGACCGGCAGATGAGAGACCATCGTCGATCGCCTTGTTTGCCTCGGTCTTCTGTCCCAGCGCATAGTAGGCGTTAGCCTTGACGTGAAGCAGATAGGCGCGCGTCCATCCGGGGCTCTCGACCAGGCGGAGCCCGGCGTCGGCCGCATGGATCGCTTCGCGCATCTGGCCCGAATACCAGAGGACGCTGGCGTAGCCCAGATAGACGGCTGCGTCACCATCGTAGAGTCGCAATGATCGGCGGTAGTTGTCCGCAGCGTCAGAGAGATCGCCTCGCGTGGACGCAACAAGCGCGAGCTCCTGGTAATTCTGATAAGCGTAAGGCTGCAGCGGGTCGCTCGCCAGCGAGGCACGGAAGCTTGCTGCCGCAGATGGACCATCGAGTTCGAGGTAGCTCTGCAATTGCCCCTGTGCGGTCAGCAGTTTCGGGTCATCTGGGGCAAGCGCCAGCCCCTGGTCGAGGGCTGCATGCGCATCTCGCGCGGCAGCGTGCCAATCCATCAGCCCGGTAGCGCCCTGCTCCGTATAGTTGTAGGCGGCGATCCGATACGCGTCGGCAATATTGGGATCCAAGGCAATGGCGCGCCGCGCGTTACGCAGCTCAAGGGCATCTTCCAGGTTGCCGGTCTGCCCAAATCGTGCGCGTTCGGCCAGTGCGGCGCAGTAGGCGGCTGCCGCTTGCTCGCTGCGAGAAGACCGTTTTACAGACTCGCACTGCTGGTCCTGCACAAGGTTCTGGCGGACGAAGCGTCCGAGTGTCGATGCCATTTCCACAAGATCGCCGTCAGCTGCGCGCTCGAAGGTCTTCGCCCATACCGTCTGATGATCGTCGGTACGGGACATGCTCGCGCCTACCCGGACGCTGTCTCGGAGGCGTTGCACATTACCAGCGACCACGTAGCTGGCGTCGTTGACCTGGCGTACGTTACTCGCGTCTTCGGCGGCCACGCTCCGTAGCTCCTGATAGCCCGCCACGTCGGTGCGCAACTCCTCCGTCAACGCATCCGCATAGCCAGTCGTCTCCGCGCCACCACCGATCACCGAGAACTGAAGCACGGTGACGGAGCGATCGAATGCCGGGATCTGATCTGTCGGACGGCTTGTGATCCACGCGCGGATTCCAAACCCAATCATCAGTGCAACGGCCGTACCGGTCAGCCAGAGGATGCGCGAGCGGCGCGGGTTGGAGTCATCTCTGCCGCTCGTCGAAGGTCGCGTTCCCGCGCTGTTCGATCGCGCATCTGACAGCGCGCCGAGGAGCGTCGAACGGTACTCCTCCAGCTTCAGTCGATACTTGAATATGGCTTGTCTGTTGTTGAGGTTCAGCCGGATGCCACCAGGCACGTCGGTTTCTTCAAGGTGGACGGCGAGAACAGACCGGCCTTCTTCTACCGCATGATTCAGCTCGCGACGACAGTTCTCCGTAGCCACCGAGTTCGGAGTGATGAAATACAGAAACCGCGAGCAGCGGCTGATGGCATTGGCGAGTGCATCCGACCACTCACTTCCCGCCTGAATCTGAGTGTCATACCAGACGTTGACACCTTGCTCCTGGAGCCAGCGGATCTCTCGAGAGACAAGCGCCTCGTCCTGATGTGAGTAGCTGACGAAAACGTACGGCTCATCGCCCTCGTAGGCGGGTGCAGGCTGATCCAACGTACTTCTCCAAGTGTACGTCGGAACCAGTCTACTCCACTGCGGCAGATGTCTTAAGTTGGCCAAAGCTTCACCGCGGTGATCAACGGCCAGTTTGAGAATCCGGGATACCGATCAGAGCGATGAAGGTGCGGCGGAGGCTCGAGTCGCGCCGCTCGCTGCTTCCGCGGCCTCTATGGCCTTCATCTCGGCGCGCAGCACGGGCACCGGAGGTGCGTAGACGAAACCGAAGGAAACGTTGCCTTCCTTGGTTTCCCGGGCGTGATGCAGACGGTGTGCGTGCACGATCCGTTGCATGTATCTGCTCTTCGGCCGCCAGTTGTGATGGATGCGACGGTGCACGATGACGTCGTGAAAGCCGAAGTAGATGAGCCCGTAGCCCGCCACCCCCAGGCCCATCCAGAGCGCCCACGGGTAGCCGTTGGTGCCGAACCAGATCAGCACGATGGACGGGATGGCGAAGATCAGCGCATAGAGATCGTTCAGCTCGAACAGGCCCTCACGGGGACGGTGGTGCGACTCATGCAGCACCCAGCCGACACCGTGCATGACGTACTTGTGCGCGAAGTAGGCGACCGCTTCCATGGTGGCCAGCGCGCCGAAGAAACACAGGGCGTTGATCAGGATGCTCATCAGTGCGTCGCTGCGTTCGAAATCCGAAGCGGATTATACGCCCACACCAGCATGACGGACCTGACCTGAATCAACCTGGCCCTGATAGGCCTGCAGCACCAGGTTCAGAAAGGCGGCGAAGGGCTCGGGGTTGATGCCGGCGGGCTCCAGGCCCGCGAGCGCGTCGGACAGCTCCTGACCTGCACGTGCCTCCGCCTCGGAGAAGCTCATGATGGCCGCATAGGTCTGCTTGCCATTGTCCAGGCCGTGATCCTTGCCGGTGCTTGCGCTCGTGCCCACCGCGTCGAGCAGATCGTCGAGGATCTGGAAGGCGAGTCCCATATGGACACCGAATGCGCGCAGGGGGTGGAGCGCGTCGTGGGCGAAACCGGCAATCCGCGCACCGGCTTCCAGGCAGGCAACGAACAGCGCGCCCGTCTTCTGGTACTGCAGCTGTGCCAGGGTTTCCGCATCGGAGTGATCGGAGATGTCGCGCAGGTCGCGCTCCTGTCCGGCGCACAGGCCGTCTACGCCGATGGCGTCGGACAGCGACCTGATCGCATCCACCTTCACTTCGGCGGGCAGGCGGCGGTCCCGCCCGATCAGCCCGAAGGCATCGGAGATGAGGGAGATGGCTCCGAGTATGGCGATGTCCTCGCCGTGGGCCACATGGTTGGCCGGCTTTCCGCGGCGCTGGCTGGCGTCGTCCATGCACGGCAGGTCGTCGATCATCAGGGACGCCGTGTGCACCATCTCGATGGCGCACGCCGTATCGATGGCGTCGACAGCCCGACCGCCGAGCGCCTCGGTGGTAAGCACGGTGATCAGTGGTCGCAGGCGCTTGCCTCCGTCGAGGAGGCTGTAGCGGATGGAACGTTTCAAACGGGGGGCGGAACCCGCGACGGCCGGTGCGATCTCGGACAGGCGGCGTTCAATCTGACTGCGAATCCCTGCGAACCGCTCCGGATAGTCTGGGGTCTCCGACTCCGGTTTTGCCTCACTCAAGGACGATACTCTCCATTGTTCTTTGGCAGACAACTAAATTGCATGTCTAGCCGCGTCTTCGCGCGTGACAATTATCCATTGTTCGCGCGCTTGAGCAAAATAATTACAAGCCTTTCAAAAAAAGTAGAACCTTTTGATTTGACTGCGAATTTCCGAAGAATCAACCGCTCGGTCACGGGCCCGGGCGATGACCAGCCCGTTCTCGCGGGCCATGCAGCCCGTGCACGTGAAGGTGTCGAGCACCTGAACGTCGTGATACAGCCGCTCGAGCAGGGCGGGATCGAAGCCCACCGCAATCACATCGTCGAAGGACTGGCCCTTCGACCAGAGGTAGTAGCTCATGTGACCGGAGTAGGCCGTGGGCAGTTTCCCACCGTCATCGAGCTGGTTCAGGGCGCCCGCCTGGCCGAAATAGGCCGCCAGGAGGCCTACGCCGGCGCGCTCGCGCTCGGGTATGGCTTCGTACTGGGCGGCGACGGCAGCCACCAGCTCCGGCCAGCCGTGCATCTCCGCGAAGTGCGGGAAGTAGCGGCCCATGGGGGCGGGGGCCGTCCCCGGAGCGCCCTGCTCGCCGTCGCGGATGAAATCGGCCAGCCGCTGCAGCATCGGCTCCGGCAGCACGGGTGCGGCGATGGGTACGGACAGCACACCGGAGAGGGCCATGCTGCCGACGAAGACGGCCCGGCCCCGCGCTGACGATGCCAGCCAGCGTTCCCAGAGTAGGGCGCCGGCCGCCGTGAACACCACGAAAAGCGGCGTCGCGAAATAGAACTTCACGCCGGCGGTCAGAAAGATGGCCAGACACAAGGCGGCCGCCGTGCCCAGCACGCGAAGGGTGCGGTCCGCCGCCAGGAGGCCGTAGACCAGGCCCGGCAACCAGATGAGCAGGAAGGGCGGGTTCATGGTGGTGATCAGCCCGAAGACCGGCGAATCGATCACCATGGCCTCCGCTGCGGACTCGTTGTAGGCGCGGATGAAATCCAGGAACAGCCAGTCGTGCTCGATCTGCCACAGAATGAAGGGGCTCGCCACCAGCACCATGAGCAGGGCGGCAACCCAGACCTCCGGTCGCCGCAGGGTCCAGCGGACATACAACAGCGCCGAGACGGTAAGGGCGAGGAGCCACGCGGGCATCGCGAGCTTGGTCAGCAGCGAGGCGCCGAAGACCACGCCGAGCCAGAGCATGGCGCGCGGCTCGCGCGTCTGCAGGTAGCGGATCAGCAGCCAGAAGCCGAGCACCCACCACAGCTGATCGAGCACGTTCATGGTGAGGATCGACTGGATGGACAGGAACGCCGGCGCAAACAGCACCACCAGCGCGGTGAGCCATTGCGCCGTGCGACCACCTCCGAGGCTCCG
>JASFLG010000069.1:0-12360 GCA_050118205.1 Pseudomonadales bacterium | reverse complement strand
CTGGAGGCTTACAGCGCAGCCGGCGTGACGCTGAAGGGTTGTGAGCGAACCCGGGCCCGGATCGCCGTGGAGGCGGCGACGGAGCAGGACTGGACGACCGAATACCTGGGTCCGCTGCTTTCGGTTCGGGTGGTGGATGGACTGGACGGGGCCATCGAGCACATCAACCGGTACGGGTCGCACCACACGGACACCATCGTCACTCGAAACTACGCCCGTTCGCGTCGCTTTCTCACCGAGGTGGATTCGGCCTCGGTGATGGTCAACGCTTCCACCCAGTTTGCCGACGGGTTCGAGTTCGGGCTGGGTGCGGAGGTGGGGATCTCCACGGACAAGCTGCATGCCCGGGGACCGGTGGGTCTCGAGGGCCTGACCTGTCAGAAGTTCGTGGTGTTCGGTAACGGCGAAATCCGGCACCGTTGATCTGTCTCTTCGGCGGCACGTTCGATCCCGTCCATCTCGGTCACCTGCACGCCGCCGCGGCCGTCTGCCGGTCGATCCCTGTCGCCGAGGTCCGTCTGGTGCTGTCCGCACGGCCGTCTCACCGTGATCCGACCAGTGCCAGCACAGCGGACCGCTGGGCAATGCTCTGCCTTGCCTGCGCCGACGACCCCCGCCTGATCCCGGACGATCGGGAAATGCTCCGGGACGGCCCGTCTTACACGGTGGACACGTTGCGGGCGGTCCGTGCCGAAGCGCCGTCGGCGTCCATCGTCTGGGTACTCGGCAGCGACGCTTTTGCCCTGCTGCCGACCTGGCACCGGTGGCGCGAAGTGCTGACGCTCGCCAATCTCGTCGTGCTCGCCCGGCCCGGTGCGTTCCCGGACCTGGACCCGGACATGCAGCGGCTGCTCGAGACCCATCGGGTGGAGAGCCTGGCCGGGTGTCACGAAGGTGGCATCCTGGTATTGCAGGATGCGATGGAGGAGATTGCGGCGGCGGACGTCCGCAGGCGCCTGGCAGCGGGCCGCAGCGTACGTCAGTTGCTCCCCGAGCCGGTGGCCAATTATATTAGGACGCATCACCTCTATGGCAGCTCATGACGGTCGTCGCAGAGGGATCAGAAAGTAAACTCACAAACCTGGAGCCCAAGATTCGAAACAGCCGACATTGCCAATCGCACAGGAGCCTTGCGTGACACCAGAAGCACTGCGTGACCTCGTCATAGATTCCCTCGAAGACCTCAAAGGCCGCGATCTCGTTACCCTCCCAGTGGCCGAACTCACCGACATCACCGACTACATGATCCTCGCCAGCGGCACGTCCAACCGGCACGTAAAATCGCTTGTCGATCGCGTGGTAGAGACGGCCAAGGGCGCCGCCCGTCCGCCCCGGGGGGTGGAAGGTCGGGAGACCAATGAGTGGGTACTCGTGGACCTGGGCGATGTGCTCGTGCACGTCATGCAGGCGGAAACGCGCAAATTCTACGACCTGGAGCGTCTCTGGCGGGATATCCCTACGGATACTGAATCCCAGGTGTGAAGCTCAAGATCCTCGCCGTCGGGAGCCGGAGCCCGGCGTGGGTGACGGCGGGGTTCGACGACTACGCGCGCCGTCTGCCGAGGACCTGCGCGCTGGAGCTGATCGAGATCAGCGCTGCCAGGCGCAAGGGCTGGAGCGCCGAGCGGGTGCTGGCGGACGAGGGCGAGCGGATGCTCGCCCGAATCGCCGGCGCGGACCACGCGGTGGCCCTGGCGGTGGGCGGGCGGACCTGCAGCACGGAACAGCTGGCCGAAAAGCTGGATGATTGGCGGATGCAGGGCAACGACGTCAGCTTTCTGATCGGCGGCGCGGACGGCCTTGCTCCGGGCTGCCTCGAACGGGCGGACGAGGCTCTGTCTCTGTCGGCCATGACCTTTCCGCACCAGTTGGTGCGGTTGATGCTCGCCGAGCAGCTCTACCGAGCCTGGACGCTGCTGCACGGACATCCTTATCATCGGGGCTGACGCTGGCAGGTCCCCCCCAGAGCACGCGTAACATACGCCTATGGCTTCAACACTGCCCCTGAACGATCCCTCCTCGGAGCGGCGCAGCTTCTCGGCGCGCGCGGCTGCGCTTTTCGCCATCGCCATGGTACTGATCGGAGTGCTGGTGGCGCGACTCGTTCAGCTGCAGATCGTCGACTACGACACCTACCGTACCCGCTCGGACGAGAACCGGATCCAGGTGCAGCCCCTGCCGCCACCACGGGGGCTGATCTACGACCGCAACGGCGTGCTGCTGGCGGAGAACCGGCCTGTTTCGTCCCTGGCGCTGGTGACCGAGCGGGTCGGCGATTTCGATGCGCTGCTCGCCGAGCTCAGGACGCTCGTCGACATCGACGAGGCCGACCTCGAAAACTACCAGAAACGCCTGAAGCGGCGTCGGCGTCCCTACGAGGCGGTGACCCTGCGTGAGGCGCTGTCCGAGGCCGAGGTTGCCAAGCTCGCCGTCAACCGCTACCGCCTGCCGGGCGTAGAGGTGCGCACCGAGCTCAAACGGCACTATCCGTTCGGCGCGGTGATGGCGCACGCGGTGGGATCGGTGCGCCGGATCACCGAGGACGACCTGAGAAGCTTCAGCGAGCACACCATGTCGAACTACAGCGCCACCGAGTTCATCGGTCGGCGCGGGGTGGAGCGCTTCTACGAGCGCTCGCTGCACGGCGAGGTCGGCTACCAGCGTGTGGAGATCAATGCGCACGGGCGGATTCTGAAGGTGCTCGACATCCAGCCGCCGAAGTCGGGCCGCGACATTACCCTGCAGCTCGACAGCCGGCTGCAGATTGCCGCCACCGCCGCGCTGGGTGACCGGCGTGGTGCGGTGGTGGCGCTCGACCCGAAGACGGGCGGCATACTGGCGCTGGTCAGCAATCCGGGCTACGACCCGAACCTGTTCGTCACCGGCATTTCCAACGAGCAGTACCAAACCATGGTCACCAGCCTGGATACGCCGCTTTTCAACAGGGCAGTCAACGGACAGTATGCGCCGGGATCGACGTTCAAGCCGGTGGTGGCGCTGGCGGGTCTGTCGAACGGGGTGGTGACCTGGGAAGAGCACATCGAGGACAAGGGCTGGTTCAAGCTGGCGCACCAGGACCGGATCTACCGGGACTGGAGCTGGCGCCCCGGCAACTCCGGCGGGCAGGGCACGGTGAACCTGTATCGGGCCATCTACCGGTCGGCCAACGTCTTCTTCTACGACCTGGCGACCCGGCTGACCATCGATCAGCTCGGTTCCTTTGCAAGGCAATTCGGTATCGGCCGGCAGCTGGCGGTGGACGTGTCGGACGCCAGCAGCGGTCTCATGCCGGATCCGATCTGGAAGCAGGGTGCCAAGGGTGAGGTCTGGTACCCCGGCGACATGGTCAATCTGGGAATCGGCCAGGGAGATCTGCTGGTGACGCCGCTGCAGCTCGCCACCATGGCCAACGTCATCGCCAATCGCGGCCGGGTGGTGCGCCCGCGTATGCTCAAGCTCGCCGCCGACGAGCAGCCGCCGATCGAGTACGACCCGCCGAGGCCGCTGCCGGACGTGATCGGCCCGAGCCCGGACGACTGGGAGCGCATCGTCGACGCCATGGAGGCGGTCGTCCATCGCGGCAACAAGGGCTACGGGGAGAACGGCACCGCCTGGTACTACATCGGTCGGGACGACATCCCTTACCGCATCGCCGGCAAGTCGGGTACCGCGCAGGTGGTCGAGATCAAGCAGGGGGAGGCATACGACGAGGAGGAGCTCGACGAGTACACCCGCAAGCACGCCTGGTTCATTGCCTTCGCGCCGGCGGACGATCCCCAGATCGCCCTGGCGGTTCTGGTCGAGAACGGCGGTGGTGGGAGCGCCGTTGCCGGACCCGTGGCGCGCGAGGTGCTCGACTACTATCTGTTGCCGCAGATGGACCTGGCGACGGCCCGATGAGCAACTACGATTTCGTCCGCACCCTTCCTGGGACCGGGTCCCGGTCGCCGAGGGACCAGCTGCTGCGCATCCATCTCGATCCGATGCTGCTGCTCACCCTCGTGGCCATCGTCGGTTTCGGCCTGGTGGTGCTCTACAGCGCGGTCGATCAGGATGCCGGCGTGTTTACCAATCAGCTGATCCGGATCGGCCTCGCCTTTACCGCGCTCGTGATCGCTGCCCAGCTGGAGCCCGGCTTCTATCTACGCTGGGCTCCGTTCTTCTATCTCTTCGGCGTCGTCCTGCTGGTGCTCGTGCTGCTCATGGGGGTGAAAGCGAAGGGTTCGCAGCGCTGGCTGGAGATTCCCGGCGTGCTTCGCTTTCAGCCATCCGAGGTGATGAAGATCGCCGCGCCGATGATGGTTGCCTGGTACTTTCACGAGCGGCCGCTGCCGCCGCGCTTCACCGACGTGCTCGTGGCGGCCGGGATCGTCGGCGTGCCCGCCGGCCTGATCGTTCTGCAGCCTGATCTGGGCACCGGCATTCTGGTCGCCGGCGCGGGGCTGGCGGTGGTGGTCCTGGCCGGCCTCTACTGGCGGTGGATCGGCTACGTGCTGCTCGCCATCGGCGCCGCGGCACCGGGTCTGTGGTACGTGCTGCAGGACTATCAGCGCCAGCGCATTCTCACCCTCTTCGATCCACAGAGCGATCCCCTCGGCGCGGGCTGGAACATCATCCAGTCCACGACCGCAATCGGTTCGGGCGGACTTCATGGCAAGGGTCTGTTTCAAGGGACGCAGAGCCACCTCGAGTTCCTTCCGGAAAGCCAGACCGACTTCATCATCGCGGTGGTTGGAGAAGAGTTCGGTCTCATCGGCATCCTGCTGTTGCTGACGCTGTACGTGGTGGTGATTGCCCGTGGTCTTGTGCTCGCTTCGAGGGCCGGTAACACGTTCGGGCGCCTGTTTGCCGGCGCGCTGACGCTGACGTTCTTTGTGTACGTGTTTGTCAACATCGCCATGGTCTCGGGGCTGTTGCCCGTGGTCGGTGTTCCTCTGCCGCTGGTGAGCTATGGCGGTACCTCCGTCATCACGCTGATGGCCGGGTTCGGCGTGATCATGGCGCTCGGGGCGCCCAGGTCCGGAAACTGGCGTTGAGGCGGTGATGGTGGGTGGAACCTTGAATCGGCTGATCGGGATGGGAACGGTTCTGGTGCTCTGCGCGCTGGTGCCGGCGGGATCGGTGCTGGCGGATTACGCGGACCGGGCCGACGTCCGGGCGTACGTGGACGAGGTCTCGCGCGAGCACGGGTTCGACCCCGCACAGCTTCTGGCGCTGTTCCGCGCCGCCGAGCGCCAGGAGAAGATCCTCGAGTCCATCGCGCGTCCGGCGGAGCGGACCCTCGCCTGGCACGAGTACCGCGACATTTTTCTCAAGGAGCCGCGCATCAGCCAGGGGGTGGCGTTCTGGGCAGCAAACGAGGCTGCGTTGACCCGGGCCGAGTCGGTCTACGGCGTCGCGCCGGAGTACGTGGTGGCAATTCTCGGCGTGGAGACGCGCTACGGCCGGGTGACGGGCAGCTACCGGGTGCTAGATGCGCTATCCACGCTCGCTTTCGACTACCCCCCGCGAGCCGCGTTCTTCAGAAAGGAGCTGACCCAGTATCTGCTGCTTGCCCGTGAGGAGGGTCGGGATCCGGTTGGCTTCACGGGTTCCTATGCCGGGGCGATGGGCTACGGGCAGTTCATCCCGTCCAGCTACCGCGCCTACGCCGTGGATTTCGACGGCGACGGCGCCCGGGACATCTGGGCCGACGAGACGGATGTCATCGGCAGCGTCGCCAACTACTTCCGCAGGAACGGCTGGGCGCCCGGCGGGCCGGTGGCGGTACAGGTGGAGGCGGCCGGCACGGAGGCTGCTCGGGTGGCCGGCGAGACGCCGGACCTCGGGCGCACCGTCGGTGAGCTCGAGGCGCTGGGGGTGCACGTCGACGGCCTGGCACCGGAGCAGCCGGCCGGCCTGTATCGGATGCAGGTTGCCGACGGCGACGAGTACTGGCTGGGCCTGAACAACTTCTACGTGATCACCCGTTACAACCGCAGCAGCCTGTATGCGCTGGCGGTGCACGAGCTGAGCCAGGCGATCGTCGAGGCCCGGCGGGCGGACAACGGCCCCGCCGCGGAATGAGACGGCTTCTCGTCCTGGCGATGGTTGGTATGGGTCTGGCCGCCTGTCAGTCGGAACCGGGCCGTCCGGCACACCGGGCCGATCAGGACGGGCCACCCCACGTGATTCCCCCGGGACTGGCGGATCTGCCCGATCCGGAGGTGCGCCACGAGCGGCCCACCCAGCGGGGCAACCCGGCCAGCTACACGGTGCTGGGCAGGACCTACTACGTGCTGCGCTCTGCGGCCGGCTACGAGGCGACGGGTAATGCCTCCTGGTACGGCCGCAAGTTCCACGGCCGGCTCACTTCCAGCGGCGAGCCGTTCGACATGTATCAGCTCACTGCGGCGCACAGGACGTTGCCCATCCCCACCTATGCCCGGATCACCAACCTCGACAACGGTCGCAGCACGGTGGTCCGGATCAACGACCGGGGCCCGTTCCACGACGACCGGATCATCGACCTGTCCTACGCGGCGGCCGTGAAGCTCGGTTTCGCCGCCATCGGTACGGCGCGGGTGAAGGTGGAGGCCATCGAGCCGGGGAAGAATTTCGTGCTGCAGGCGGGGGCCTTCTCCGACCTGTCACGGGCCGATCGCCTGAAGGCAGCACTCAGCCAGCTGACCGGCGCCCCCACGTACGTGGTCAAGGTGTCCGGCGAGGCGCTGTACCGGGTCCGGTTGGGCCCGGTCCGCTCCCGTTCCGAGGCCGAGCGGCTGCGTGAGCTGATCCGGTCGGCGAACTACGGCAGTGCCCTGATCCTGCCGAACTGACGATTCCGAAACCGGGGGACATGCTGGTGTACACTGCTCCGTCCAGAGAGACCCCCCAAGCAGATATCGAGGCCATCATGCAGCAAGTCCTCGCAGTTCTGGCGCTTCTCACCCTTGCTCTGGCTACGCCTGCCCGGAGCGCCGAGGCGCCCATCATCCCCCCACCGCCACAGGTAGCCGCCAGCTCCTATCTCCTGATCGACGCGGACACTTCCGACGTGCTCGTAGAGCACAACGCCCACGAGGCCCTCCCGCCGGCCAGCCTGACGAAGATCATGACGTCCTACATCGCCGCATCGGAGATCGAGGCGGGACGGATCAAGCTGACGGATGAGGTGCCGATCAGCGTCAAGGCATGGCGGGCGCCGGGCTCGCGAATGTTCGTCCGGGAAGGCACGACCGTACCGCTCAAGGATCTGCTCCAGGGCATCATCGTCCAGTCCGGCAATGACGCCAGCATTGCCGTCGCCGAGCACATCGCCGGCAGCGAGGATGCGTTCGCCGCCATGATGAACCAGCAGGCCGCCGTCCTCGGCATGACCGCCAGCCACTTCGTGAACGCGACCGGACTGCCGGCCGAAGGTCATCAGTCCTCGGCCTGGGACCTGGCGAAGCTGACGGTGTCGCTGATCAACCGCTTTCCGGAGCACTACAGCATGTACTCGGAGCGGTCATTCATCTACAACGACATCGAGCAACCGAACCGTAATCGACTGCTGTGGCGAGATCGTACGGTAGACGGGGTGAAGACCGGCCACACAGAGGAGGCAGGCTTCTGCCTGGTCGCCTCGGCGCTCAGAGGCAACATGCGACTGGTATCCGTGGTAATGGGTACGGACAGCGACGAGGCGCGCATGCGGGAGAGCCAGAAGCTCCTGTCCTATGGTTTCCGCTACTTCGAAACGCAGAAACTCTACGACGCGGGCGTTGCGCTCAAGACCGCGCCGCTCTACTACGGAGAGGCGGACGAGCTCGAGCTGGGCGTCGCCAAGCCCGTGTCCGTCACCATCCCGCGTGGCTCCTATGACGATCTGAAGGCGGAGCTGAGCATCCCCGCGACGCTCGAAGCGCCGGTGGCTTCCGGCGACGAGGTTGGCGAGCTGATCCTCACGCTGGGCAACGACGAGGTATACCGGACGCCTCTGGTGTCTCTGCAGACCGTCGCCGAGGCCGGGATGTTCTCCCGTCTGTCCGACTGGGTGAAGCTCTTCTTCGCGGACCTGCTCGGCGACTGACGATGGAAGACCGGCCCGCGATCGAGTTCCCCTGTGACGACTACCCGATCAGGGTGATCTGCGAGCGTGGGGACGGGCTCGTGGACAGCGTGGTCGAGATCGTACGGAGCCACGATGCGGGATTTCAGGCAGCGTCCGTCAGCGAGCAGCCGAGCCGCAAGGGGACCTACGTGTCCGTGCGCATTGCCATTCGCGCGACCGGCGAGCGGCAGCTCCGCGCGCTGCACGCCGATCTGATGGCGCACCCGATGGTGAAGCTGGTGTTGTGAGCATGTCTGGCGTCAACCAGCGAGCGCGGGTCGCGGACGTGGTCGACCTCGGCCGATCCGGCTACGAGGCCGTGTTCGCCGACATGCGTGCGTACACCGACGGTCGTGACGAGGACACGCCGGATCAGATCTGGCTGACAGAGCACGAGCGGGTGTTCACCCAGGGTCAGGCCGGCAAGCCCGAGCACCTTCTGATGCCTGGCGACATACCGGTGGTCCAGTCCGATCGCGGCGGCCAGGTCACCTATCACGGACCGGGACAGATTGTCGGGTATCTCCTGTTCGACATACGCCGGCTGGGCCTGTCCGTTCGCGACCTGGTTTCCGGCATCGAGCAGTCCATGATCCGTGTGCTGGGCGGCTACGGCATCGCGGCCGCGGCGCGACCAGACGCGCCTGGTGTTTACGTCGCCGGCGCCAAGATCGGATCGCTGGGGCTGCGCGTGCGACGCGGCTGCTCCTATCACGGCCTGGCGCTCAACGTGAACATGGATCTGGAGCCGTTCTCCCGCATCAATCCGTGCGGGCTCACCGATACGACGGTCACCCAGATCGTTGACCTCGGTGGGCCAGGGGATCTCGATCGGGTGCGCTCCGATCTGCTCGATGCCCTTGCGGCCGTTTTCCGGCTCAGCCTCCGCACACCGGACAGTCCGGCGCCTTCGGCAACCTGAGGCGTCGCCACTCCATTCGCTTGCCGTCGAAGTAGAGGACGTACCCGGTCAGGGTTTCACCGACACCGGTGATCAGCTTCACCGTCTCCATGGCCTGACACGTCCCGATCACCCCCACCAGCGGCGCGATCACGCCGTTCTCCGAGCAGTTGAGCGCCGCATCGTCGCCTTCCTCGTACAGGCAGCGATAGCACGGTGATGCCGGGTCCCGCGGGTCGAACACGGCGACCTGACCCTCCCAGCGGATGGCGGCGCCCGAGACGAGGGGCACGCGGGCCGCGACGCAGGCCTTGTTCAGGGCGAAGCGGGTGCCGAAGTTGTCCGTCGCGTCCACCACCACGTCGGCGCGGGCCACCGCCTCGGTGAGCGCCGGGCCTTCGAGCCGCTCCGGAAGGCACGTCAGCGCGACGTCCGGGTTGATGGCCGCAAGGGTGCGTGCGGCGGAGTCCACCTTGGGCTCGCCAAGCGCCGCCTGCCGGTGCACGATCTGCCGCTGCAGGTTGGAGATCTCCACGGCATCGTCATCGCTGAGGATGAGCCGGCCGACCCCGGCGGCGGCGAGATAGAGAGCGGCCGGAGAACCGAGCCCACCGAGCCCGACGATGAGCACGCTTGCCGCCAGGAGACGCTCCTGGCCGGCCACGTCGACCTCCGGCAGCATGATCTGGCGGCTGTAGCGCAGAAGTTGCTCGTCATTCATGTCCATTCGTCTTTTCCCGGATGTCGGCCCAGGGTGACCCTCGGCTGGCCGCCCAGGTCCCGGACGAGATCCACCGATTCGAATCCGGCGGCACGGAAGAGGTCCCGAACGGGCGCCGCCTGATCGTAGCCGTGCTCAACGAGCAGCCACCCGTCATTGCAGAGGTACGTGGGCGCTTCCCGGATGATACGGGTCAGATCCGCCAGTCCGTCGGCGCCACCCACCAGCGCCTGCGTGGGCTCGTGGATGAGCGCCGGCAGGTGCGCGTCGCCGGCCGCGACGTATGGCGGATTGGCGACGATGATCTGGTAGCGACCGCGCACGTTCGAGAACCAGTCGCTCTCCGTGAAAGTCACGCTCGCCGCCAGGCGTCGCGCGTTGCAGCGGGCAACCGCCAGCGCAGCCGCGCTCGCATCCACGGCGACGACCCGCGCCGGCGTCGCGCGGGCCAGGGCGATGGCTATGGCACCGCTGCCGGTGCCGAGGTCGAGCACCCGATCACCGGAGCGGATTCGGGCCATGGCCTGCTCCACCAGTGTCTCGGTCTCCGGCCGCGGGATGAGCACGTCCGGCGTCACCGTGAGCTCGAAGTCCCAGAATCCCCACTCGCCCAGCACGTAGGCCAGTGGCTCCCCGGCGGCCAGCCGCCTGGCGTCGTCATTCAGGCGTTCCAGCGCCGGACCTTCGATGGCCTGCCGGGGCGCCGCGATGAGAGATGCACGGCTGACACCCAGGCGCTGACAGAGCAGGGTCTCGCGCTCGTGTCGCGGCAGCCCGGCGTGGCGTTCGACCCAGGCTTCGAGGGTCTCCGTCACGCCTCGTCCCCCAGATGGCGAAGCTGGTCCGCCTGGTCTTCCTGGATGAGGGGCTGCACCACCAGGTCCAGGTCGCCCTCGATGATCTCGTCGAGACGGTACAGGGTGAGGTTGATACGGTGGTCCGTGACCCGGCTCTGGGGAAAGTTGTACGTGCGGATCCGCTCGGAGCGGTCGCCGGAGCCGACCAGCGTCCGGCGGGTCTCCGCCTGCTCCGCGCGCTGCTGGCTCTGGGCCATGTCCAGCAGCTTCGCCTTGAGCAGCGACAGCGCCCGGGCGCGGTTCTTGTGCTGCGAGCGCTCGTCCTGACACTCGACCACGATACCGGTCGGCAGGTGCGTGAGCCGGATGGCGGAATCGGTCTTGTTCACGTGCTGCCCGCCGGCGCCGGAGGCGCGGAAGGTGTCCTCGCGGAGGTCCTTGCGCTCGATGTCGATGCTGTCGATCTCGTCCACCTCGGGCATGACGGCGACCGTGCAGGCGCTCGTGTGGATCCGTCCCTGGGACTCGGTTTCCGGGACGCGCTGCACGCGGTGCGCGCCCGACTCGAACTTAAGCTGGGAGTAGACGTCCGTGCCGCTGATCCGCGAGATGACCTCCTTGTACCCGCCGTGCTCTCCCTGCCGGGCGCTCAGCACTTCCAGCTCCCAGCCCTTGCGCTCGGCGAACTTGCTGTACATGCGGAACAGATCGCCGGAGAAGATGGCCGCCTCGTCGCCGCCGGTGCCGGCACGGATCTCCAGGAAGACGTTGGCGCCATCGTTCGGATCCCTGGGCAGCAGCAGCTTCTTCAGCTCCGCCTCGGCGGTCTCGAGCTCTTCATCGAGCCGGATCGCATCCTCCTCGGCAAGGGCGCGCATCTCGGCGTCGTCGTCGCGGGTGAGCGCCTCGGCGTCGGCGAGCTCGCGCGCAAGCGAGCCATACTTGCGAAAGCAGACGATCACGGGTTCGAGCTCGGCATACTCCCGGGACAGTGCGGTGAACTGCGCCCGGTCGCCCATGACGTCCGGATCGGCCAGGAGTGCCGAGACCTCCTCATAGCGGTCGGTCAGACCCGACAGCTTTGCCGTCATGGAATCCGATAGGCTCATTCGTGTCAGTCCGTCAGTCGAGGTGGTAGAGCGTCTTCAGATATTCTAGAAGATCGGCGCGACCGTCCGCAGCGGCGTTGCGTATGGCGGTCGTGGGTGGGTGGATCAGCTTGTTAGTCAGGGCGCGGCTCATCGTGCGTATGACGGTCTCCGCGTCGCCCCCGCGGGCCAGCTCCTTCAGAGCCTTTTCCAGCTCGAGCTGCTGAATCCCGGCGGCCCTGTCGCGGAACTGGCGGAGCATGGCCTGGCCATGATGAGCGCGTCGCTCGCGCAGATAGTGGTTGGCGCCGTCGGTGACCAGGCTCTCGGCCGATTCCGCCGCCTCGCTCCGGGAGCGCACGTTTTCCTCGATGATCTCGGTGAGGTCGTCGATGGTGTACAGGTAGACGTCCGGCAGCTCTGCGGCTTCCGGCTCCACGTCGCGGGGAACAGCGATGTCCACCACGAAGATGGGCTTGTGGCGACGTTGCTTGATCGCCGCCTCCAGGGCACCCTTGCCGACGATCGGCAGCGAGCTGCCCGTGGAGGCGATCAGGATGTCGTAGTCCGCGAGGTGTGCCGCAACGTCCGTGAGCTGCAGCGGCAGGGCATCGAAGCGGGCGGCCAGCGCTTCGGCGTTGGTCAGGGTCCGGTTGGCGATCGCCATGCCGCGCACCCCCATCTCGGAGAGGTGCTCGGCCACCTTCTGAATGGTGTCCCCCGCGCCCAGCAGCAGGGCCCGGGTGTGCTTCAGATCCGTGAAGATCTGCTGCGCCATG
>JASFLG010000068.1:0-12391 GCA_050118205.1 Pseudomonadales bacterium | reverse complement strand
TCACCTTCCGGACGGGGTCAGCTTCCCGACAGGGCCTCTGCCGTCCGAACGAGACCCAGGAACTCGCCGCGGTAACCGAAGGCATCGTTGCCCCGTGCCGCCGAGGCGAGCCGCTCCGCCGCGCTCAGGTCGAAGCTGCCGGTGTACTCGCCACCGCGCAGGATCTGCCCGAATCCGGCCACGGCTGCCGCGAAACGGTAATTGTCGCTGGTCCGGTTCAGTTCGCCAATGATGCTGTCCCGGTCGATGGCCCGCGTGATGAGCCGGCTGGTCTCGCCGTCCGGCAGCTTGTAGCGGAGCTTCAGGAACGCGATCTCGTCTGCCGTGGACCTCGCGCTGCGGTGCTCCGTCGGGCCGTAGCGCAGCGGGTCGACCAGCGCGCCGCCGGAGCCCGTCAGGGCGATCTCGTACAGCGCCGTCACGGTATGCCCGGCACCGATGTCACCGGCGTCGACCGCATCGTTGTTGAAGTCCTCCCGGTCCAGGTGCCGTGTCTCGTAGCCGATCAGGCGATACTCGGCGACGGCCTCCGGGTTGAACTCGATCTGCACCTTCACGTCCTTGGCGATCATGTTGAGGGTCGCGCCGATCTCCTCGACGAGCACCTTGCGCGCCTCGTTGAGCGTGTCGATGTAGGCCGCATTGCCGTTACCGATCTGGGCCAGTTCCTGCATCAGAGCGTCGTTGTAGTTGCCGCCACCGAAGCCGAGCACAGTCAGCGCGACGCCGGATTCACGCTTCTCCTCCACCAGGTTCTTCAGCGCTTCGGTGTCCGTCGTGCCGACGTTGAAATCCCCATCCGTTGCGAGAATGACGCGGTTGATGCCATCGGCCTTGAACCCCTGCTGGGCGAGCGAGTAGGCGAGACGGATGCCCGCGCCACCATTGGTCGAGCCACCGGCGGTAAGCGCATCGATGGCGGCGAGGATGCGTGCGCGGTCGCGGCCGGGGGTAGGCTCGAGCACGGTTCCGGCGGCGCCTGCATACACGGCGATGGCCACGCTGTCCTCCGGCGCCAGACGTTTGGTCAGCATCTTCATCGAGGATTTCAGCAGCCCGAGCTTGTCCGGGCTCTGCATCGACCCGGAAACGTCGATCAGAAACACCAGGTTGGCCGGGGGCAGCTCGGCCTCCGGCACCTCGTAACCCTTGATTCCGATGTGCAGCAGGTGGCGCCGGGCATGCCAGGGGCTCGGCCCCATCTCGGTGTAGACCGAGAACGGCGCGTCGGCACGTTCCGGCGTCGGGTAGTCGTAGGAGAAGTAGTTGACCAGCTCCTCCACGCGGACCGCATCGTGGCGCGGCAGTACGCCCTGGCCGAGCAGCCGGCGGACGTTGGCGTAGGATGCGGTGTCCACGTCGATGGAGAAGGTGGACACCGGCGACTCGCTGACCAGGTGCACGGGATTCGTGTCGAAATGGCTGTACGCTTCGCGGTCGAGAGGCTCGGATGGCATTCTGATCCGGCTGAGCTCCGCCCGCCCGCTGGCGTCGGCTCCGATCAGCAGCGACTCGGCGAGCACGGTCTTGTTGGCCATCTGTCTCGGCGGGCCTGCCACGTGGTCCACCTCCGCTGGCTCGTTTCGGGGCTGCGGGGCCGGCGGGTTCTGCGGGTTCTGTGCGGGTTCGACCGTCAGCACCGGGGTTTCGGCGCTTGCCGCCGTGACCTCGTCCGTGTCCTTGCGCTCGCCGGTCTCGCCGCTGTCCGTGCTGGAGCAGCCGAGCAGGACGACGAGCGCCACGCCGAGCAGTGTCTGTCTGGAATACATGAGCCTGTTCCTCTTGTCGCGCGCGCGAAATGCACGCTTCAAGAGGGTTAACGCCGTGGGGGGTCAGAAGGGGTTACTTTTTTCTGGTTTCCGCAGGCGCTGCTACCCGGCGAGCGGCAGGCGATCGGCGAACTCGGAGCTGAGCCGTTCCCACTCGAGCTTCAGCCAGGGCGTATAGCGCTCCGGTTCTTTGCTGATGGCGCGGGAGAGCTCCGCCGGATCGATCCAGACCCAGTCCATGATCTCGGTGGTGTTAATCACCGGCTGGGCATCGGTACGCCCCACGTACACCCAGCAGAGTTCGTGCTCGCTGCCGAGCGAACCGAAAGGAGCGTGGTACTCGAACTTGTAGGCGAACTCGAGATCGGCATTCATGCCGAGCTCCTGCTCGAGGCGGCGATGGACGGCCTGGTCCATCTTCTCGCCCTTGCGCGGGTGCGAGCAGCAGCTGTTCGACCAGAAGCCGGGCCACAGGCGCTTGCCACGCGCGCGGCGCTGCAGCAGCAGCTGTCCATCGGCATTGAAGATGAACAGGGAGAACGCACGGTGCAGCACGCCGTCGCCATCGTGCGCGGCGGACTTATCCAGATAACCGATCTCCCGGTCGGACGAGTCGACGAGAATCAGGGACTCCGACTCCGAGGATACGATCTCCGCTTTGGTTACCGACGTTTCGCTCACGCTCCGCTCGTGCTGGTCCGGTTGCCTCCGGCGGCCGCCGGGCTCGAGTCGCGCCGCGCGAAGGGCTCGGCAGTGTAGCGGAATCTGGGCTACTATGCGCGGCTTTGCCGAGCGCACGGGATGCGGGAATTCATGCCGACCGCCGAACCCAGGGAGCATCAGTTTCAGACGAGCGGTCCGCGGCTGACCTACTTCGAGTGGGGTCAGTCGGGGGAGCCCGAGGTGCTGCTGCTGCACGCCACGGGTTTCCACGCGCGCTGCTGGGATCAGGTGGTACGGGCCCTGGGTCCCGGCTACCACGTGTACGCCGTGGACATGCGGGGGCACGGTCGCAGCGAACGCACACCGCCGTACGTGTGGGACACGTTTGCGCAGGACGTGAGCGAGCTGGTGGAACATCTGGAGCTGTCCGGTGCGGTGGGGGTCGGTCACTCCATGGGCGGGCACTGCCTGGTGCAGGTGGCGGCCCGCCATCCGGACGCCTTCAGCCGCCTGGTGCTGGTGGACCCGGTCATCTTCGAGCCCGACGCGTACACGCACGACCGCTATCGCGGCTTCGAAGGTCCGGAGGACCACCCGGTGGCCAGGCGCAGGAACGACTGGCGCGACTGGCGCGAGATGTACGAGCGGTTCAAGGATCGGGGCTCGTTCGCGGTCTGGGACGACGCCGTGCTCCAGGACTACTGCCGCTACGGCGTGCTGCCGAGGCCGGAGGGTGGTTACGAGCTCGCCTGCCCGCCCATCGTGGAAGCCTCCATCTATCTGGGTAACACGAGCACGGACGTGTATCAGGAGATCCCCAGGGTGCAGATTCCGGTCGTCGTGCTGCGCGCGCCGGGCCGGGAGCCGGGCGACCACGACAAGATGGACTTCTCGAAGTCACCGACCTGGGCCCACGTCGCCAGCCAGTTCGCGAACGGCACCGACGTCTACCTGCCTGGCTACACCCACTTCATTCCCATGCAGGACCCGGCCCTGGTCGCCCGCTACATCGCCGACGCGGCGGCCTAGCGCCCGGACCCCGGCGCGCCGGGCATGACCAGGGGGCTGCCGTCGTACCGGTAGCTCCACAGGCCGCTCCAGCGTGCGCCCAGGACGAAGATGACGACGGAGATCACCACGCCGGGCAGCAGCGCCGTTAGCGGGGTGGTGCCGGCGATGAGAAAGCCGAGGACCAGCGAGCTCACCGGCGACGAGATCAGGAAGCTGAGCAGCAGCACCGAAAGGATCTGCGCGCGTACGGGCTCGGGCGCCAGCTCCTGGACCGTGGTGCGCACCATGGTCGTGGTCGTCCCCATGTTGAGGCCCCAGGCGAACACCGCCACGTAGAAGAGCCACGGCGCCGGCTCCAGCCAGAGCAGCGTCAGAATGAGGGCGCGGCTGACCTGCATGATCAGGAACAGCCGGCCCGGACGGGCGATGGGCATGAAGGCGAGCAGCACCACGTTCGAGCCGATGCTGCCGGCGGTGAACAGGGTCATCACCGTGGCGAACGTGGCCGCATCGCCGGCGTAGACCTCCCGGACCACATACGGCAGCGCGACGATGTAGGCGCCGGCATTGAACAGGCTGGACAGGAAGTTCAGCGCGATGACGTTCCTGATCAGCGGCAGCGCGAGCAGCGTCGGGAGACCGCTGCCGAGCACCGGCGCCCGGGGGCCCGGAGTCGCCAGATCCGGCAGACGCCAGGTGGCCGCCATGCCCGAGGCGAAGATCGAGGCCTCGAGCACGAGCAGGGTGGTCAGACCCAGACGGTCGAGCTGGCCGCCGAGGTAGAAGCCGCCGAGGCCGACCAGGGAGGTGACGATGGTCATGATCGTGACCGCACGCTGCACGTCCAGCCGCGCGACGCGCGAGAGCGTCGACTGCCGGGCCGGATCGGACAGAGCCTGGATGCTCGCCATGAGGACGCCGAACGTCGCTACCCAGCCGAAGGACAGCGCGCCCGAGACATACACGACGATCAGTCCGAGGGGCGGCAGGGCCATGAGCCCGTGCATGAGAGTCAGATAGCGGCGCCCGTTGACCCGGTCGCCGAGGATGCCGCCGAGCAGCAGGATGAGCAGGGGCGGGAACTCGGCCAGCGCACGCGCGAGGCCCGCGTGCTCGGCGCTCACCGCCAGGGTGCCGACCAGCAGCCAGGTGAACAGGAAGCCCTGCAGGGTCATGCCGCCCATCCAGAGACTCGCGCTGGTCAGGTACCAGGGAAATGCGGATTTTGGCGGCGGTGGGGGCTGCATCTGGGCGCGCATCTTAACCAACTCGCTCCGCGCG
This sequence comes from Pseudomonadales bacterium, assembly GCA_050118205.1. Taxonomy (GTDB): domain Bacteria; phylum Pseudomonadota; class Gammaproteobacteria; order Pseudomonadales; family Azotimanducaceae; genus SZUA-309. The sequence continues at coordinate 7,667 of JASFLG010000068.1, read as the reverse complement.
CTCGTGCTGGAGCTAAAACTTCATGTAAATCATAAAGTTGGCTTTAAACATCCAGCTTAAGAAACGCCACGAACCGCGTGAAACCGTTAACATCGTAAACACAGACCAGATCACGCCAGCCCCGCAGACTGTCCGGGAAACGTAGAATTGTGACGTGCCCATGAACGCAGCCCGTAAAGACGAAAGCCCGAGGACCTGGTTCCGGTCCGACCGAGTGTTCCTGAGTGACGGCAAGTGGTTTTTTCACACCCGGGAAGGTGTGGACGTCGGGCCGTACGAATCCCAGTTCGAGGCCGAGATCGAGGCCGGCATGCTGAAGGAGCTGCTTCGCGAGCGTGGACAGGGCGGCCATAACTCCATGGCCGTGATCCGGGAGTTCGTGCTCGACTCCTACGCCATGGGGCGTCCACTCACCCCGAACTTCAATCAGGAAGCGCCGCTCGGCGCCGGCTGAGTCGTAACTGCCATGGCCCGCACCCGGCGCGGGCACCTGCCCTGGCCCGCACGCGGTGCGGGCACCTGCCCTGGCCCGCACGCGGTGCGGGCACCTGCCCTGGCCCGCCCCGCAATGGTATTGCGGGGACCTCGGCCCCATAATCCTCACTCGAGCAGCCGTGACGAGGGGAGAGGGATGCCGAGACTGAGGCAGGTCAGCCGCGCCGACGCGCCGGAGTTCATCCAGCGGATGTACAGTCACCTCTTCGGCGAGCGGGACCCGGTCGAGGAACCCGGCACGGACACGGGCACGCCGGGCAACTGGTGGACCGTGTTCGCGCTGGTGCCGGACTGTTTCCAGCACGCGGTGGACGGGTTCCGCCTGTATCGCAGCCCCAAGCGTTCGCTCGACCCGATGCTGCGCGAGCTCGGTCAGACCCGGGCGGGCTATACGCGGGGCAGCCAGTTCGTCTTTTCCCAGCACTGCAAGTCCATGCGCTACCTCGGTTTCACCGAGGAGCAGATCGGCGCCGTTGCCCACTGGCCGGCCGCAGAGTGCTTCGACGAGGTGCAGCGGCTGGTGCTCGCGTACACGGACGCTCTGGTGCTCGACGGCGGACGCGTGCCGGATGGTCTGTTCGACGCGCTGAAGACGCACCTGTCGGACGAGGAGATTCTCGAGCTGACCTACGTGACCTGCATGTACGAGATGCACGCCACCATGAGCCGGGCGCTCAAGCTCGAGTACGACAACGTGCCCGAGCGGATCGAGGAGATCCCGGCGCCGGAAGGGGCTGGGGACATTCTCGGCGCCGTGGATCGCTGAGCAGTGACTGCCTGATCCGGCAGGCAGCAGTCTGTTGAAGCAGACCCCGGACCCCTAGCGCACCGCCTGCAGATACTCCGCCACCCGGGCCAGGTGCCCGTCCACGTCCGTCTCGCCCGCGTTGTGGGTGGCAATGGCCAGGTGCGTGGCGCCGAGGTCGCGCCATTTTCCGGCGTGCGACGCCCACCGCTCGGGCGTACCGCCGGCATACTGCGCCTGGGCCTGGATCCCGAAGCCGGTCCAGGACAGTCCAGCCGCCTCACGTTCGCGCCGGATCCCGTCGAGCATGGCCCTGGACTTGTCGTTCGGGGCACCCAGCGGGAGCCAGCCGTCCCCGAGCGTCGCGCAGCGCTTGAGCAGCGCCGGGGCGCTGCCGCCGAACCAGATGGGTATGGGCTGCCCGGGACGCGGGTTGATGCTGGCCTTGTCGATGCGGTGGTACTCGCCGTCGAAATCCAGGCTGTCCTCCGTCCACAGTCGGCGCATGAGCGTCACCTGCTCTTCCTGACGGCGGCCGCGATTGTGGAAGTTCTCGTTCAGACCCACGTACTCCACGTCGTTCCAGCCGGTCCCGACCCCGAGGCGAAAGCGGTTGCCGGAGAGAATGGCGAGCTCGGCGGCCTGCTTGGCGACCAGCACCGTCTGACGCTGGGGCAGAATGAGCACGGCAGTGGCCATCTCCAGACGTTCGGTGCAGGCGGCGATGAAGGCGAAGGTGGTGAACGGCTCGTGGAAGGCGACGTCCTTGTCGTACGGCCCCTGGAAGCCGCCGGGTCGGTTCGGGTCCGCGCCCAGCACGTGGTCGTAGAGCAGCACGTGCGTGGCGCCGAGTGATTCGACTCCCTGAACATAGGCCCGGATGGCGCCCGGATCCGTGCCGATCTCGTTGTGCGGCAGCACCGCCCCGAAGGTCATTCCTCCCGTTGCCATCAGCGCTCTCCCCCTGCGATTGCGGCCCTCAAGGGTAGGGATCTACGGTAAGGGGTGCAATGACGGTACAATGCGCCGCTTTTTCGGGCGCGGCGCCCTACCGGATGATCGGCACGCGTCGCTTGGACTCGAGCGGGAAGAGACCCCATGGCAGAAACGAGCAGCACCTTCGCCTTCGTGGACATGGAGCACGAAATTCTCGGTTACTGGGAGGACCGGGACGTTTTCCAGCGCTCGCTCGACAACACCCGGGGCAAGAAGCCCTACATCTTCTACGACGGTCCACCGTTCGCCACCGGCCTGCCCCACCACGGCCACATCGTAGCCAGTACCATCAAGGACATCGTGCCCCGCTACTGGACCATGAAGGGGCGTTACGTGATCCGCCGTTTCGGCTGGGACTGCCACGGGCTGCCCATCGAGCACGAGATCGACAAGAAGCTCAACATGTCGGCCCAGCAGGCGGTGGAGGAGATGGGGGTGGCCGGCTACAACGACCAGTGTCGCGCCATCGTTCAGCGCTACACCCGCGAGTGGCGGCACACCATCACCCGTCTCGGCCGATGGGTCGACTTCGACAACGACTACAAGACCATGGACCCGTGGTTCATGGAGAGCGTGTGGTGGGTGCTCAAGCAGCTCTGGGAACGCGGCCTCGTCTATCAGGGGTCCCGCGTCATGCCCGTCTCCACGGAGCTGGGCACGCCCCTGTCCAACTTCGAGGCCAACCTGAACTACCAGGACGTCCAGGATCCGGCGATCACGGTGCTGTTCAAGCTCACCGACGAGGATGCGTATCTCTCCGCCTGGACCACCACACCCTGGACGCTACCTTCCAATCTCGCCGTCTGCGTGGGCGGGGACATCGACTACGTGAAGGTGCGCGATCCGGAGGCAGGCAAGGATTTCTACATTGCCGAAGCCTGCGTTGCGCGCTACGGCGAGTTCGAGGTGCTCGAGCGGATGAAGGGCAGCGCGCTGGTGGGCAGGCGTTACGAGCCGCTCTTTCCCTACTTCGAGGGTGAGCGGGCGCGGGGCGCGTTCGTGGTGGTGGCCGACGATTACGTGACCACCGAGGCCGGCACGGGCATGGTGCATCAGGCCCCCGGTTTCGGTGAGGACGACTTCCGCGTGCTCAAGGCAGCCGGGATCGACGCATTCGTGGTGCCGGTGACGCCGAACGGCATCTTCACCGATGAGGTCACGGACTTTGCCGGTCAGTACGTGAAGGATGCGGACAGGAACATCATCCGCTACCTGAAGGACAAGGGCGTCCTCTACCGTCAGGACACGATTCAGCACAGCTATCCCTTCTGCTACCGATCGGACACGCCGCTCATCTATCGGGCCATCCCTTCCTGGTATGTGCGCGTGACCGGGATTCGCGACAAGCTTCTGAACGCGAACGCGCAGATCAACTGGGTACCGGAGCACATCAAGGAGGGTCGTTTCGGCAACTGGCTCGAGAACGCCATCGACTGGTCAATCTCCAGGAACCGGGTGTGGGGTACGCCGATCCCGATCTGGATCAACGACGTGACCGGCAGCGAGATCTGTATCGGCTCCATCGACGAGCTCGAGCGCTACACGGGCGTGCGCTTGGACGACCTGCACCGGGAGCATGTGGACCCGCTGACCTTCGAGCTGCCGGGCGAAGCCGGGACCTACCGGCGCATCGAGGAGGTGCTGGACTGCTGGTTCGAGTCCGGCTCCATGCCTTACGCTCAGCTGCATTACCCCTTCGAGAACCAGAAGGTCTTCGAGTCCGGCTTCCCGGCCGAGTTCATTGCCGAAGGGCTCGACCAGACCCGGGGCTGGTTCTATACCCTCACCGTTCTGGCCGCCGCGCTCTACGACAAGCCGGCTTTCCGCAACGTGATCGTCAACGGCATGGTCATGGCCGAGGACGGCAAGAAGATGTCCAAGCGGTTGAAGAACTACACGCCGCCGGACGAACTGATGGAGACCTACGGGGCGGACGCGCTCAGGCTCTACCTGATCAACTCGGGCCTCGTGCGCGGCGAGGAGCAGCGCTTTGCCGACGCCGGCGTGCGCGACATGACCCGCCGGGCCCTGCTGCCCTGGTATAACGCATACTCCTTTCTCGACACCTACGCCGAGATCGATCAGTGGTCGCCGGACAAGGGGCTGCATTTCGGCGAGAACATTCTCGATCAGTGGATCGTCTCCCGCCTGCAGACCCTGAAGGCGAACGTGGCCGAGCAGATGGAAGCGTACCGGCTCTACAACGTCGTGCCGCAGCTGTTCGACTTCATCGAAGACCTGACCAACTGGTACATCCGCCTGAACCGGGCCCGTTTCTGGGGCGAGTCCATCACCGCGGACAAGATCGCCGCCTACTCCACGCTCTATACGACGCTGCACGAGCTCGCCCAGGTGATGGCGCCGTTCGCGCCGTTCCTCTCCGAGCACCTCTACCTGCGGCTTTCCTCGCTCGGTGACCGCTTGCCGAGCCCGGAGTCGGTGCATCTGTGCGACTATCCGGAGGCCGAGCCGGGCCGCCGTCGCGAAGATCTCGAGGTGGCCGTGGACCGTATGCAGCAGGTGGTGCTGCTCGGCCGGCAGCGTCGGGAGGATGCGAAGGTCGGGCTGCGCACGCCGCTTCGACGGCTCACCATCATCCACCGCGATCCGGAGATCCTCGACGGCCTGAAGCGGCTCGAAGACTACGTGAAGACCGAGCTCAACGTGCTCGAGGTTGCGTACTCGACCGACGAGGCTGCCTTCATCGAGCTGGTGGCGAAGCCGAACTTCCCCGTGCTGGGCAAACGGCTCGGCAAGCGCATGAAGGCGTTTCAGGCACTGATCGGCTCGCTGGATGCGGAGCAGATCGCGACGCTGCAGAGAACGGGCACCATCGAGCTGGACGGCGAGACGTTCGACACCGGCGAGATCCAGGTGCTGCAGCAGCCCCGTCCGGGCACCAGCACCGTGTCGAACCGCTTCATCTCCGTGGACCTCGACTGCACGCTGGACGAGGAGCTGATCCGTGGCGGCTATGCACGGGAGATCGTCAACCGCATCCAGCAGCGGCGCAAGGAGATGGGGTTGAAGGTGGCGGATCGCATCACGGTCGTCTACGAAGGAGACCCGGAGCTCGTTCAGGCGGCGAAAGACCATCGTGAGTACACCGCAGGGGCCACGCTTGCTCTTTCCTTCGAGCCGGGCACGGTAGACCGTGGCGCCACCGAGGCGGAGATCGATGGCCGCCCGTTCCGCTTCGTGATCACCAGGGCGTCCTGATCATCGGTATGAGCGCCGGACCCCCGGGGAAAACCAGCTATCACCACGGTGATCTGCGCGAAGCGCTGCTCGTTGCCGCGGAGGCGCTGCTCACGGAATCGGGGGTCTCCGGATTGACACTCCGGGCGTGCGCCCGGCGCGCGGGTGTATCGCACGCGGCGCCCAAGCACCACTTCGAGGACGTGACCGCGCTCCTGTCGGAGGTAGCTGCGCGAAGCTTCGACCGGCTGACGGCGGCTCTGAAGGCGGATCGGGGCAACGTGGCGGACGATCCTGAGGCACGTGTGGTTTCGGTGTTCCGTACCTACGTGGCGTTTGCACGCAGGTATCCCGATCACTTCCGCCTGATGTTCCGCTGGGATGCGGTGTCCGCGGAGAATCCGGTGCTTCGGGAGGCCGCTAATCGCACCTTTGCGGAGATGACCAGCAGCATCACCGCGGTGCGCGGGGATGCGGACGTGACTGCGGAGACGCTCACGGAGCGGATCAGCGATCCGGCACTCAAGGACGATGTGTTGCTGGCCTGGAGCCAGATTCACGGTTACGCGCAGCTGCTCCTCGAGGGTCAGTTCGACCCGCTCGCCGGGGCCGAGAATCTGGACGACTTCGTGGCGAGGACCGTGGAGAAGGCCGGCAGGCGTCTCAGCCAGGCGCTGCGCGCGGGCTGAGGGCTGCTATATACTCGGGGAGCCGTCCGACCATCACATGCGGAGTGAACCATGCCAACGATCCGAAACTTTCTCGTCCAGATCAGCCTGCTCGCGTTCCTGAGCGTGAGCCTGACCATGCCGGCCAACGCGGCTGTGTTGAGTACCGGTGACTATCTGGCCGCGGAAGCCCGGGCCGAGAACCTGGCGAAGGTGAACGCCGTCTTCGCCCGGGAAGACGTGCGGCAGTATCTGGTCGCTCAGGGGGTGAATCCCGACGATGCCCTCGCCCGCGTGGCCCAGCTGCCTGACCAGGACGTGGCCCAGATTGCCGGTCAGCTCGAGGACGTGCCGGCCGGCGGGTCCATCCTGGCGCTCATCGGGGCCGTTTTCGTGGTGCTGATCATTCTCGAGCTCACGGGTGTGATCAATATCTTCAAGAAGTAGGGTTTTCAGAACGGCCGCAGCCCTCGCCGGGCTGCTGCTGGCCGGCTGCGCGTCGGTCGAGCCGGCGGTCGAGCTGCCGGCGACCGAGCTCGCCGGCGTGCCGTTCTTTCCTCAGGACCGCTATCAGTGCGGGCCCGCGGCCCTGGCGACGGTGCTCGCCGGGAGCGGCGTTCCAGTCACCCCCGACGAGCTGGTCTCCCAGGTCTACATCCCCGGACGCCACGGCAGCTTCCAGGTGGAGCTGAAGGCAGCCGCCAGGGCCCACGGCCGCCTCGCCTACGTGCTGCCGCCGGGACTGGAAGCACTCACCCGCGAGGTCGGGGCCGGACGCCCCGTGCTCGTGCTCCAGAATCTGGCCTTCGGTTGGGCGCCGCGCTGGCACTATGCGGTGGTGGTGGGATTCGAGCCCGAACGGCAGCGGGTGATCCTGCGGTCGGGCCGCACGGCGCGGCGTCTGGAATCCTACGCGTCTTTCGATCGGACCTGGTCTCTCGCGGGTCGCTGGGCGATGGTGATCCTGGCGCCGGGAGAGCTCCCTGCCGACGGACGGCCGGACGCCTATCTGCATTCGCTGCTCGAAGCCGCGGATGCGCTGACGCCGGACGAGCTCACCCTGGGTATCCAGGCCGGACTGGCGGAGTGGCCCGACGACCCGGACCTGACCTTCGCTGCTGCCAACCAAGCGCGTGCCGCCGGCGCTTCCGCCCGGGCGGGCGAGCTGTACCGGCGGACGCTCGCACTCGCGCCGGATCATGCCGGCGCGCTCAACAACTATGCGGATCTTCTGGCGGCCGAGGGATGCTACGCGTCGGCCCTCGACCGGATCGGTCAGGGCCTGGCACTGCTGGGGCCGGACTCCGCGCTGACCGCGGTGCTCGAGCAGACCCGCTCTGAGATCATCCAGGCCGGCGGGCCGATCCCCGACAACGGCGCCGGGTGTCCCTGACCTGACGGATTGATCGGCTCACGCTGCGTCGCGGCGTGACGCAGCGAGTCGCGTCGGGGCGCGGGCGTAGGCGCCCGCAGCGGGGACGGTCTCGAATGCTCGCGACAGGCCGAAGCGGGGCATGTTGTTGTAGACGCACTCGAAGCTGCCCGGTCGCTGCACGTAGGTCTCG
>JASFLG010000067.1:0-12515 GCA_050118205.1 Pseudomonadales bacterium | reverse complement strand
TGTCGAACACTGCCGCAACGGTACCCGGCATCGTCGGCGTGTACGTCAGCGGGCTGATCCTGGACGCCACCGGCTCCTGGGCCCTGGTGTTCCAGACCGCCGCCGGCGTCTTCGTGTTCGGGCTACTCTTCTATCTTACGTTCGCAAGCTCGAAGAAGCTGTTTGATTGAGGCCGGCAACTGAGCGCAGCTGTCCGCGCGCGCCCCGCCCGATCAGGTGGCGCTGCAGTCGTAGGGTATCCCGAGGCCGGTGATGTCCGCCGCGGTTCCGGTAATCACCGATGCAGCCACCCCGGCTTCGGCGCCGACCATCGCGAGCCCGATCAGTCCGGCACAGAGGCTAAACACCACCCCGTAGATGAACAGCAGCACGTTGGCCGATATGCAGCACTCCACGCTGTTCCCCGCCTGCTTCGAGCAGGAGTAGGCGCTCGTGGACGAAATGAGCGCGCTGAGTCCGATGAGTATCACGGTCACGACAGTCTCCACAGCGTCAGCACCTGCCACGCCCCACGGCGTCTCCAGCATACCGATGGCGCTGCCGGTGGCGGGATCGAGCGCCCACCAGGCCTTCGCTTCGCTGGCATTGCCGGGATTCAGCACGATTTCCCCGTCCTGGCTTGACGGCGACCAGTCGCTGCCAGCTTCCAGATGTGTGAATGCATTGAACGTGGCCACCGGCCAGGCCGCGGAACGGCCGACCGTCTCCATGCGTGTCTCCCAGACTCCTCTGACAAAACCGACCCCCGGATCGGGTTCAGGAAGGTCACCCGCGCGAAGGGAACGACGCGCGTTGCTGAGTATGTCCACCACTTCGTAAGCCTTCCAACCATCGTCGCCGCGAGCAAAACCGTGCCGTAGGGCAAGGATCTGGGGCACGTGCGCGTAGTTTTCGACGCCACTGCTCGTAAATCCGTCGAAAGCCCTGCGGAGCTGCAACAATCTGGACCTGTCCTCACTCGGCACGAAGTGACTGTATGCCCGGAGTTTCTGGATATCGGTCATCTTCGGATTACGCGCCAGGTAATCGAGGTACTGCCGATAACCTTCCAGCGCCTGCACGCCGAGGTCTGCGAGCGTTGCATCGTAGTACGCAGAAATCGGGCTCGCCGTGGCAACGTCGATCGTCCAGCGCTGCAGCAGCTGCGCGGCCGCCGCTCTCTCATTGTCTCGAGAGTACAGCTCGCGCTCCACGTGATGCGACGTGCCCTCCATCGGAGACTCATGACCGAGCTCGACCCACACCGACTGCAGCGCTGTCTTCCCCTCAGGCGTCGCCTTGTCGCCGGAGCTTCCACCGAGCTCCGCCAATCGAGCATTCGCGCTATCCATGGCCCGTCCGAGGGTCTCGAACACGGAATTCAGACCTTCCAGCGTCGCCGCTGAATAGGTCCGCCCGTTCAGATCGAACACCTTCAACCCGGCGGGCACGCCGCCATTGACCAGTGGGTAGAACAGAAACGATTCGGCCACGACCCGATCGATGGTCTGATCCGGCGCGCGTGACGCACTGGCGTCCGAACCGATCTCGAAGGTGATCGGTGCGTCCGTCAGATTGGCGGCGGTGAACGTCAGCTTGTCGCTCAGCGGCACCGTCTCCACCACCCCCCCGCTCGCATCGCGGCGCATGAAGAACTGCACCGTCACCCTCTGCAGTGCCTCCGCGGGTACCGTACCTGCCTCGACCCCTTCCACACTCAGCTGCCAGTCATCCGGCTCCGTCGCGAAGACCGGATGCACGTCCCGCCACGGATCCCCTGCCCCATCGCGGTATCGGACCCAGCGATAGTCTCGGGCTTCTTCGATCAGCGACCGCTGGACATCCGCGGTCGACGACACGAACCTGGAGGCTTCGGATTGCCTCCACAGCCGTGTCGCATAGTCTGAGACTTCGGCCTGGAGCTTCGTGGTATCGGTCGCATGCGCACGTACCGCCTCCGCCATCTTCTGCACGAAATCGGGCGGTGTCGCTGTGTCCGGATGCGGTTGAGCGTCCCCAGGCCGGAACTCGGCAAGCAGCTGCCGGGCCTGCGACTCTGACAGCGTACCGTGCACGACCTGTGCTTCGAACCCCGCATCGTTGAGAAGCGATGCGAGCGTCACCGCCTGGTCGTGTGCGTTGCCGGCAAGGCTGCGTAGCGTGCCGGCGGGCCCGCGCAGGACCCCGGCATAGGGCTGGAAACGAACACCGCTTCGGACGAAGGCAATGATCCCGTCAGCTTCGTAGTCGGCGCGGTCGAGTAGCGTCTCCGCGGCGTACTCACCCGCTGCCGCGTCCCGAAATGCGGCAAGCTCCGACACGACCTGGTCCATGCGGCCACGGTTCAGGCCGTACGACGTCTGCGGCAGCAACAAAGCTCCGATGAGCAAATGGATCAATACCCGGTTCATGTTGCCTCGCCCGCCTCCGCAGCCTCCTCTTTGTGGACGCATTATGGTCCACCCGCAGAAAGCGTGCTGCAGCATGGAAACCGCCACAAACCGGCCGCGCTCAGAACGGCGCCTAGCCAGCTTCGCGTGACGCCCCCTCGTCTTCCTGTCCGGGCTTCTCTACTACCTGGTGTTCGCCAGCTTGAGTAAGCTGTTCGACTGACGACGGGCGGGAGCGGCTACAGGCAGCGGTTGAACGTACGGTTGTAGGTCTGCCACTGGTTGCTGTTGGCCTCCCTGCCACGGATCTGCGTCATCTGATCCCTGGCATCGGAGAACCGGCCGAACTCGAAGACGAACTCCTTGCTGCGTTCCTGCTGCCAGTGCACCAGGATGAGCTGGTCATCCAGCTGATACCTGGTCACCGGATAGTCGACCTTACGATTGCCCAGATCGAAGCGCAGATTGTTCCGGCTGAGCTCCAGCTTGATCTTGGGCCCGCACCAGTTCCCGAAGATGTCCTGCACCGCAAGGTCCGGCCGCAGGGACAGCGGCGTGATGCCGGCGAGGACTCTGCTATCAGGCAGCGCCGTCTGCAGATCCGTCAGCAGCGCGTTGTAGGCACCAGGATCCGACTGCAGCCGCTGCAGCCGTGCCTTCGCCATGCCTTCCCACTCGGCCTCGGCCGCCCGGAATCCATCTCCCGACACCGTGCGGAAGCGCTGCATATCCGCTGCCACCGCGGTTGCGGGCCGATCGGTATCACCGCTGAACCAGGAAGCGATCCCCGCGCGCAGCTCCGCGGTGTCGATGGAACGCCGCAGCGCCATCAGCGCCTGGCTGTCCGCCGCGTAGGTCAGCCCGGTGGCAACTGCGGTCCGAGCAGCATCGAGTTCGCCCCGGTCGACTGCCGCCGAGGCCCGCTTGGCGTAGGCTTCCGCCAGCATTTCCGGCGCCCGGGTCTTCACGAAGTCGTCGCCCGGATCCATGCGCCGCAGCTCGTCCAGCGAACGTCCAGCCTTGTCGAGCTCTCCGGTGCTCACGTCGAGCTGGAAGCGCTGGCGAAGGGCGCTCTGGCGCGCAAGCGCCTGCTGAGTCTCTCTCTCTTCCTGGTACGCGCTCCGCGCGGAGGCAAGCTCCTTCTGTGCCCCTGCCACCGCATCGCTTCCCGGTATCTTCTCCGCGGCCGAGTCGATCAGCTCTCCGGCCAGGCTGAACCGCTTTGCCTCGATCAGCGGCGCGGCCGCAGCGACGAACGCAGCGACATACTGCTCCCTGGCCCGGCTCACCCGAGCGGCATCGTCCGATGCAAGCGTCTCCAGCTCACGCAGCGCCTGATCCGCGCGCCGTCGGGTCTCGGTCTGCTCCAGCGCGCTGGTGCTGGCGAGCGCCGCCTGCAGTTCCGACTCCGCAGCGCGGATCCCGTCCTGCCGGTCTGCTTCACGCTCCGCGCGGCGATCCTGCTCGAGCTCCGAGCGCAGCGCGACGAACGAGGGATCCGAGCCGGCGACCTCCTCGAGCGCAGCAAGTCCGGCCAGGGCGGCGTCGGGGTCATCGATGCCGCGCACGTGTCGTTCTATCAGACCGGGTAGCGCCTCCCGCACCCGTGTGAGCTCCGGGTGGGTCGGCTGGAGCGCCGCCAGCGTCGCTATCCTCGCCTCGATGTCGCGTGTGGCCTCGACCGCATCGTTCCCCGGAAAGGCGGCGACCGCCGCCGTGAGCGACGAGGCGGCATCGTCGATCTCGGCCTGTCTGGCCGCCAGACGCTGCTGCTGCCGCTCGGCCTCCTCGCGCAGACGCTGTTCTTCGAGACGACGTCGCTCCTCTTCCTGCTCGAGCGCCTCCAGACGACGCTGCTCCTCCAGATCCGCAAGGTACTGGTTCTGCAGCTGATCGACCCGGGCGAGCCCGTCGTTCAGTGAGCTCATCAGGCCGGCCGGCAGCGGCAGCGCCAGGCCCGCCTTGAGCTCTTCCCGTGCGCCATCCCAGTCCTGCTGAGCCAGGTCGACCTCGGCACGCCGCTGCCGTTCGCGCACGATCTCGGCCGTGAGCTGCTCGAGACGCGGATCGGCGGGATCGATGACCCGAAGCCGGTCCAGCAACTCGGCGACCGTGTCACCGTCGACGGTCATGGCCGGCGTACCGATCGCGTCGCGCACCGAGTCCACCAGCGCGTTCTCGCGGGCAGCCAGCTCGTCGCGACGGGCTCGAACAGAGCCCGGGACATCCGGCTGACCCAGCGCCTGCCAGATGCTGGCGTAGCGGTCGAGAAAGTCGTCCAGCGGTGCCAGGCTCGAGCTCGCAACGACGGCCTCGAGCGCATCCGCAAGACGCGTCCGTGCGACCGAGCCGGCTTGATCGATCTCCGGTGCGTCGCCCTCGAGCTCACCCAGCTGACCCACGATCGGTGCAAGATTCAGCACGTCCTGCATCCTGTCGATGCCGGCACTGCGTTCCGCCAGCTCCGCTTTCAGGTTGGCGATGGTCTGCGCGCGCGCAAGCTGCTGCTCGATCACCTCCAGCCGGTCGCGCAGATCGGAGAGCGTTGGATCGTCCGGTACCAGACCCATCCCCGCATCCAGATAGCTTCGCGCCAGGTCGTAGTGCTCCTGATCGAGCTGGTTCTCCACGGCCGCTGCGTACGCCGCCTGGATCCGTTCGTCCGTCAACAGCTGGTTGTCGGGATCAATGGCCCGCAGGCGATTCAGAAGATCGTACAGGTCGTCAGTCCCCTGCTCGGGAAGCAGCCGCTCCGGCGTGAGGTAGTCTTCGAACTGCGCGGCCAGCGTCGCCAGGTGCGCATCGCGCCGACGCGTGAACACCTCGTTGAGCGATGTCATGGCCGCGGAGTCCGGGTAGAGGGCCAGCCCCTGAGACAGAAGGCGCCCCACCTCGGCGAAAGGCACCTGGTCGTCATCGGCGCTCATCATGCTGTTGAACGTCGTTCTGAAGTAGTCGATGAGCGCGCTCCGACTCTCCAGCAGCACCTGCTGACGCTCGGTGGAGCCCAGCCCGGCCAGATCCTCGATTCCCTGGTTGATCCGCCCCGCATCCAGGCTGGTCAGGTCCTCGATGATGGCGTGGGTCTGCTGACGCTCGAAGTACACCGGCAGCATCACCGCGAGACCGATGACCAGGATGGTTGCCACCGCGATGCTCGCCACACGCAGGATGAGCGCCCCCGAGCTGGTGTCCTGCCTGAGTTCCTGAATGAACTCGTCCACGCTCGGCGTGCGGCGATCACGCTCGAACTCCAGCGCCTTGAACAGCGCGGCATTCTGGCGCCGCGACAGCCCCCTGACTTTCTCCGGTTTCAGGTCGCTGGCCTTGGCCTGATCGGCGGGTACGCGGTGAAACGGGTGCCGCCCGGTAAGCAGCTCGTACGTTACGCACGCCAGGGCGTAGATATCGTCGCGTGGATCCGGTTCCGCCGAGTCGGTGAGCATCTCCGGACTCGCATAGGCCGGCGTCAACGCGCCGATCGAGCGCGGATCAAACAGCGTCTCGTCGCCTGGTGCCGAATCCGGATCCTTCATCGCTCTGGCAATGCCGAAGTCCAGCACCTTCACGTGATTGCTGGAGGTCAGGAAGCAGTTCCCGGGTTTGAAGTCCGCGTGCACGATATTGCGCGCGTGCGCGTGCGAGAGTGCCGCGCACAGATCCTCGATGATCGGCATCGCCTCATCGAGCGGAATCCCCTTGTTCGGCCGCACCTTCTCCCGGATGAAGGCATCGAGCGTGCGTCCGTCCAGATACTCCATGGTGATGAACATGACGCCGCGATCCCGATCGAAATCGTAGACGGTGGCGATGTTCGGATGAGCCAGGCGCTGCTGGCGGCTGGCCTCGCGCTGCAGCGCGATAAAGGCTTCCGGCCGCTGGCTGAAGCTGTCGTTCAGAATCTTGACCGCGACGAACGGGTTCCGGTCCTGAGCCTCGAGCTTGAGCGCATCCCGTCCCTTGTAGACGGTGCCCATGCCCCCGATGCCCAGTACCTCATCGAGGATGAACCGGTCGCGCAGCCGGGTCCCTACCGCAAGGGCCTTGTCGGGTGGTCGCTCGGATCCGCCAGAATCGGTGTCGCCCGAGCTGGCCGCATCCGTCGAGCCGGTGCCCGGAGCGTCGACGAGCCGGGTTTCCGACGGATCCTCCGCGCCCTCCTCCAACGGTCCGGGATCGACAAACACGGTGTCACCCACCGCGCCCGTCTCGTTCGGGGCCTCTCGCGCGCCGGTGTTCTCGGTGATGAACTCTGTAAGCCGGTTGTAATCGTCGGTGGTGATGGCCGAATCACGATGCGCCTCGTCCAGAGCGCGCCGCACATCCTCCGCGGCCGAGGACGAGCCGCCAAGCAGACTCTTGATGCGACCCTGCAGCGTGCCGATGTCCAGCTCACCCTTGCCGAGCGCCTGAATGTCTCGCTGAATGCGCGCGCTGCTCATTCGATAGCCCCGAGGGCCGCGTTCCTACGCAACCGCTTGATGATCCAACAGGCCCCCACTGACGACGCATGCCAGGACGATCTCCGCCGGCCAGACACAGTCTCAGCAGGCCGAAGATCCTGCTCCTGAACCGTCAGATCATATTACCTTGCGGCGGTGGAATCACGCGTACCCGGGGGCGGCTGGCCCCCACGGGGTCAGCGCGCCCGAAGCGCCGCTACAGGATGACGTCGAACCCGAGCCCCCAGATCACCTTCGCGCGCAACCCGTCATCGTTGAGCGGGACGCTCACGAACGCATTGAGCGGCATGTTCCTGTTTCGGAACGGGTTCCATTTGGCCGCCACCGCGAAGTCCACGACGTGGTTGCCGATGGTTTTCAGATCGTAGTTGTAGCGGCCGAGGACGTCCGCAGAGAACGTGAATTGCGGGCTCAATCGGGAGTCGAATCCGGCCGCGTAGGTGACCTTGTTGAGCGCGTCCGTATTGCCGGATGCGCCGGACCAGCCGACGTTCAGGTGTGGTGTCCAGCGGCCGATGTTCTTCGAGATCACGTACACCCCGCGGAACTGCCACTCGCCCGTGCCGAGCAGGTCCTTCTCGTCGCCCGTGGGCGCGGTCACGTCCACGAACACGGCCATGTCCGCGAAGCTCTGGCTCGCGTCCAGGAAGTGCCACTTGGCACGGCCGATGATGTCGCCGATGCCGGTCTTGGAGCCGCCGGTTGAGTCGAAGGCCGCGGACGGATCGTTGGCGAACGAGTGGACCGGGAATCCATCGATTGTGGAGCCGGAATCGGGGTTGGCAATCTGGATCGTCGCAACGGCGTCTGCGCTCGCTTCCATCTTCACGATGGGCACGACCAGCCCGATATCGAAGTTGTCCGTCACACCGTAGTTGCTGAAGAGGGCGACCACCTGCTGCTTGAGCTGCACGTCGACGTCGATGAGGATCGTATCCTCCTCGAACCCTGTGAGCTGCCCATCCGGTGGCGGTATCGGCGGCGGACCCACCTGGCAGCAGTCCTCGTGGTGGAACGTCACCTGCAGGTCAGAAAGCTTCTGCCCGTCGAGCTCGTCGAACTTCTGGTAGGTGTACCCCACCCCGAATGTCCAGCGGCCGTCGCCGAGCGTGGTCGCCCGTTCGGCGAGCAGCGGACCGAGGCTATCCTGGACCGTCTGCGGCACCCCTGTGGACAGGTCGAACGACACCCCGGTGACGGTCGAATTGAACGCGAAGATGCCCGTGCCGGACAGAATGCCATCACTGAGGGCGTTGAGTTCCGCTATCTGCTCCGGGCCGGTAAAGTGAGGCTGGTGCGCCTGGGCGATGTTTTCCGGTATGCCTGGTGCCAGCGGCAGAATGATGCCGTCACCGCCGTAGAGATTGGTAATGAAGTCACGCAGATGGTCCGCGTGCGCGTGAATGCCTGACAGCGCGAAAACACAAACTGCCGCCCAACGGGTCAGAAACCGAATCATATCCTTATCCCCCCCGGGAGCCCTGGCAACCTCATGCCACCACGAAACCCCCTCGTCCTCGCGCCAGATGTTACCGGGCCACCCAAACCGGTCAAGTGCGGGTCGATTCGAAGCGTTCGGAGTTTGTAAGAATCAGAAGCCTTCGCAGGCCGAGGGCACGAGTGCGAGCTTCTGTCGCTGCACGTCGGCACTGATTACGCCCAGGTTGCTCAACGCCCGGCGTTGCCGGGCCACCTCCTGGCACACCGAGCCGTGCAGCGAGCGCCAGTCGTCCGCCGGCGGCCTGTCGAGCCAGCCGTACTTCACATCGGCATCCTCGATCGCCCGGCTCGCCTGGGTCAGCGCCGTCGCGAGCTGCCGGTAACGGTCCGATACCCCGTCCTCGAGTCGCTGCTCCGGTTGAATACCACCCAACTCCTCGTATCGCGACCAGGCCTGCCGGGCATCGACCAGATCGGCGTGCAGCGCTGTCACGATCCGATCCTCGGCCTGCTGCAGATCCGGTCGCAACGCCTCGATCAGATGGCGGTCCTGCTCCCGGTCCAGGGTGCTGAAGTATCTGAACAGGCGGGTAACGTAGTCCGGCTGGCCGCGGCTGGAAACGAGCGCATCGTAGCCCTCCAGCAGCGCGCGCTGCCGGTCGATCAGACCGGTGGCTTCATCACCCCAGGGTTTCCGGGCCAGCGCCTCCAGCATCGCCATGGACTCGTCTGTACGCCCGTCGCGCCAGGCTGCGCCGGCCTCCCGATAGCGGGCAGCGGTCTCGTCGTCCGGTACGTCCCGGCCGATCATCGCTGCCGCCTGATCGGCAAACGGCAGCGTCTGGAACTTCGCGTCGCTGAGCATTCGGTAGGCCGCCAGCCGGTCGCCATCGTCGATGCGTTCGAGGATCGCCTGCATCGTCACCGCGTCCTCGCTGAGCGCCTCGGTGCTCGCCGGGTCGCCCCCCGCGTCCGCATACTCCTCGATCGCCTCTCGCACCGCGCCCATGTCCTTGCGCTCGAGCGCGCGATCGAGCGTGTCGCGAAACTCGCGCACCGGCTGCTGTTCGCGGCGCAGCGCGTGCAGATGGCGCACATCGCTGTAGATCTGCTCGCGCACGGGCCGAAAGCCCGGCACCAGATCGGTGAGGCTGAGCAGTTCCCGGGCATGCAGGCGCGAACTGGAATCCCACCAGTCGACCAGGTCCCCCAGCTGCCGTTCTTCCTTCAGGGCCTGGTTGAGGCCGCCATCGGACCGTCGCCCGGAAAGGAAGCGGGAAGCGTCCGTCCGCCAGGCAAGCAGCGCGATGGCCTCGTCGTCGTCCGGATTGTGCGCCCCCAGCGTCCGGGCCTGGGCGAGCAGCGCGTCGGCGTCGTCGAACGCATCGACGCTGATGTGGGCAATCCACTCCGGGACCACGTACTTAAGCAGCGCCTCGGTCGCCCTCAATCGGACCTCTTTCGCCTCCGGATGCCGGGCGAGATAGGTATCCGCCGCACCGGCGGCCTGCAGATACTCCCCCCGTGCCAGCATCCCGTTGATCTGGCGTAGCTCCAGATCGCTCCAGTAGAGCCAGCCGCCTGCACAGAGGAGCGCGATCACCACCGCAAGCAGCACCCACCTGAATGCCGGCGGCACGGTGGTCTCCCCCATCAGGCCGCGGCTCAGATCTCTCAGAAAACGCAGCCGTCGGCCGACCCTGGAGGGGGATTCGACGCCCGATTCGGCCGCCTGCTCCGCCGCGGCACCATCACTCTCTTCAACCGCATCCAGGTCCTGACTGCCCACGTAGATGTCGACGAACGAGGTCGGCGAGTCGATGAAGATCGTCCGATCCGCAATCTCCGCGCCTTCGATGGTCTCGGGGAGCACGGTCGTGCCCTCCGCGGCCGCCTCCAGGATGTGTACGCGGTAGACGAACTGATCACTGCCGAAGCTGACCGTGTCTCCGTCCTCGAGCCGCCGCGCGTGCTCCTCGAGCTTCGCTCCGGAAACGAAGGTTCCGTTGGTGCTGCCCAGATCCTCGATGTAGACGGCGTCATCGCGCACGAAGAAGTGGGCATGCCGGCGTGATATGAACGAGAGCTGATCGGCGAGCGAATCCTTGTAGCGCGCGAACGCATCGCTGTGCTTGTTGATCAGAAAGGGAAAGCGCGATACGACAATCGGCTCCAGCACCTCCTTGTTCGCCTCGGGCGTCAGGGCCAGGCGCACCGCCGACTCGGCCGTCGGCATGCTGGGATGGCCGGTCACCCTGACCCGATAGTCGAGCCCCCCGAAGCTGAGTTTGTCGCCATCTGCAAGCGGTCGGGGATCCCCCTTGACCTTTCTACCGTTGACGAACGTCCCGTTGGTGCTGCCGAGGTCGGCGACGAACACGCCACCGTCCTGCTCGAAGATTCGGGCGTGACGCTTGGACAGGCGCGCTACCCGGCTGCGCTCGTACTCGGAGAAGGGAGGCTCGTATCGTCCCACCGCAAACAGGCTGCCGGTGACCTCAATCTCGTCTGGCGTGTCCGCGCCGATCTGTGTGAGGATCAGGTGCATGCAGTGTGGTCGATTCGTGCCGGCGGATCTGCGCAGCGCCGCCGTGTTGCTACGAGACCGTCCTCCCCGGCCGATGTCCGGTCAGGAGTCCGAGTCCCCGCCCGGCCAGCCGCCACCGACGGCCTTAAAAAGTGAAACCGTATCGGAGAGGATTTGCCAGTGATTTGCAAGCAGTAATTGCTCCGCCTCCTGCAGGTCGCGTTCTGCTTCGATGACCTGGAGCTGAGAGACCAGGCCGAGGCGCAGCTGCTCCATCTGCTGCCTTGTGACGGTTGCCAGATCGGCCCTGGCCTTGCCGAGCAGCGCGTGTTGCTTGCGCGCACCGTCCAGGGCCACCAGCACGTTCTCCACTTCCTCGAACGCCGCCATGACGGTCGCCCGGTAACGCTGCTCGGCCACTTCCACTTCCGCCTCGCTCACCGGGATACGCGCCCGGACGTTCGGGTCGAATACCGGGAACTGGATGACGCCGGAGAGACCCGCCGTCCAGGTGGTGAGCAGGTTCGAGAGCCCATAGGAAGCGGAGCCGCCGAGGCCGGTCAGACCGACGCTCGGCAACTGGGCGAGTCGCGCCTGACCTTCCGAAGCGATGCTCTGGCTGAGTCGCTCCCTGGCCGCAATGATGTCGGGGCGTCGGGTCAACAGCTCGGAAGGAAGACCCGCCGGCACCCGGATCTCGGCGATGTCCGCAAAGCCGGACGTGTCAGGGACGTCGAGCTCCCCGGCCGGCACGCCGACCAGCGTCGCCAGACCGTTCACCAGCTTTTTGCGGCTGGTGCGCAGGGTCTCCAGAGCGGATTCGGCACGGGTCACCTCGACCCGCTGCCGCAGGACGGTGGTTTCCGATTCCAGATCGTTTTCGTAGAGATCCTGATAGATGTCGTGGAGCGTCCTGCTGCGCTCCAGGGCGATCTCCTGCTGCACGATCTGATCGTCCGTCTGCCGGATCAGGAAGTAGGTGCTGGCCACCTGGCTGACCAGAGCCAGATAGCCGGCCTGCTGCTCGGCGGCGCTGGCCCGGTAAGCCGCCTTCTGAGCCTGCACGCCCTTGCGCGCCTTGCCCCAGATGTCGAGCTCCCAGAGCATGTCGCTCCCCACCCCGGTCTTACTGCTCGTGCCGAGGTCGTAGTCGCCGCTGATGGTGGTGGTGTCGGAACGGGCGCCGGCAGAGATCACCGGCAGGAGCGCGGCCTTCGCCTGCCCGATCTGCGCTGCCGCAACGTCGGTACGGGCCGCCATCACCTGCAGATTCACGTTGCCGGCGATGGCCCGGTCGGTGAGCTGGTCCAGGTAAGGATCACCGAAGCCTTTCCACCACTGCCGATCGATCTGGCGCTGCTCGCCCAGCGGCGCCGACCAGCCCGCTTTTTCCGGAACCACAGGCGGCTCGTGGGCCGGCGCCGACCCGGAACCGGCACAGCCGGAAAGCAAAGCCGGCACCAGAGCGCCGATGGTCATCAGTCTGGCTGTCCAGCGACAGAGGATGTTGTGCACGGATAGGGGCCCTCTAAACGTCTCGTCGTCCCGGACCGGCTGATAAGCCGCCGGCTCGGACCGGCTGTGAGATGCACACAACGCGCCAATCTGCGGAGAAAAGACGTAGCCCATTGTTTTTACGAGCAAAAACATCGGACCAGCAGCACCCACGCCGGCCAGGGCCTGCCGGTTCCGCAGAAAACTGTCCGCTCCGGAACA
>JASFLG010000066.1:0-12543 GCA_050118205.1 Pseudomonadales bacterium | reverse complement strand
GTCCGGTAGGTCCGCGTCACGGTGCGGGCACGGATGGCGCTCTTGAATTCGCGTGTGAACAGCATTCAGTTTCCGTTCAGTCGGCGCGCCATAGTATGGCACCAGGTTCGCGACGGCGTCCCACGCCTCCCGAGGCACTCCTCCCGTCCCCCCCTGCCGAGCGAACCCAAGGCCCCGGCTGTGCCGGGGCTTTTTCGTCTGCGCGGCGGGGACTTTGAGGCAGCGGGGCGCTCGTGTAGACTTCGCGGCCCTTCGCGCCGACCGCTGCCGCCATGCCCCGGGACCACACCGTTGCCGGCTTTGACTACGGCACCTCCCACTGCGCCATCGGCCTGGTTCCCCCGGTGCGGGAGGGAACCCTCCCCGAGATCCGGATGGTGCCGCTGGAGGGCACGGATGTGCTGATCGCTTCCACCCTCTATGCGCCGAAGGCGGACTTCGAGCTCGAGCTCGGCGACGATGCCGTGCTCGACATGGCGAGCCAGTCCTTTCGGGATCTCCGCTTCGGAACCGATGCGCTGACGGCCTATCTGAACGAGCCCACCGAGGGTTACTTCGTGAAGAGCCCCAAGAGCTTCCTCGGAGCGCCGGGGCTGGGCGAGCGGGTGAAGGACCGGTTCATATCCGTGGTAGCCGCCATGATGGCCAACGTCAGGCACCGGGCGGACGCCATGGCGGGGGCGCCGGTGACCCGGGTGGTGATCGGCCGGCCGGTGAACTTCCAGGGAGCGTCCGGAGAGGCGGAGAACCAGCAGGCGCTTACCATGCTGGTCGCGGCAGCCCGGGAGGCAGGATTCGAGGAGACCGCGTTTCTCTACGAGCCGATGGCGGCCGCTTTCGACTACGAGCGCTCGCTAGCCGGCGAGCAGGGTGTCCTGGTCGTGGACATCGGCGGTGGGACCACGGATTGCTCCTTCGTCCGCGTCGGGCCGGCGCGCATGTCGGCGCGCAATCGGGACGCCGATGTGCTCGGCCACGCGGGCGAACGGCTCGGCGGCAACGACTACGACCAGATGCTGGCGCTGAAGTCGCTGATGCCGGCCTTCGGGCTCGGCGACGGGCTCGGATCCGGTCTGCCGATCGCCCGGAACTACTTCGTGGATGCGGTCAGCACGAACGACGTGAACGCGCAGCAGCGCTTCTACAGTCATCGGACGGGCGAGCGGTTCGAAGAGATCCTGCGGGACGCCGTCTGCCCGGAACGCTTCCTGCGGCTGGTGCGGCTGCGCGCAGGCAGGGGATCTTATCAGCTGCTGCGCCAGGCGGAGCTCGCCAAGATCGCCCTGTCGGGCGCCGAGCGCGCCCCAGTGGATCTGGACTTCGTGGAGCCTGGCCTGACGCTCGACTGTCTGAGGCAGGATCTCGGCGACGCCGTGGAGCGGCTGCTTGCCCACCTCGGCGATCTGGTCGGGGAGGTCAGGCGACAGGCGGGTGTGCAGCCCGACGCCGTCTGTCTGACCGGCGGCATGGCCCGTTCCGCGGTGGTTCGTGCGCACCTGGCGGGCGTCTGCGCGGATGCGCCGCTGGTCGACTCGGACCACTTCACCAGCGTGACGCAGGGGCTCGCACTCTGGGCGGATCGCGTGTTCGATCAGTAGCCGCCCTCCCCGCGTCGGATGGCGTCCGCGAACGCTTCCGTCAGCGGCTCGTAGGTTTCCGCGTGGGGCTTCATCACGTAGAGCGGCTCGTCGACCTGGCTCGGATCGTAGCCCTGCTTCTTGAGGTCGCCCTTGACCATCTTGAACGTTCCGGTCACATCGACGTCGGGCCGCACACGCAGGAAAACCGGCCGCGCATAGACCGGCAGGTTCTCGTTCACGTACGCGGAGAAGGCCGCCAGATCGAGCTCGTCCACGCCCTCGGCCAGCGTGAGGGCGGCCATGCCCGCCCGTCCGTCCGAGCCTGGGATCTCGACGCCGTAGACGTTGCAGAAGTGGACCTGCGGAAAGCCGTTGAGGATCTCTCCCACCTCGTTGGTGGAGACGTTTTCCGACTTCCAGCGGAAGGTATCTCCCACCCGGTCGACGAACTGGTAGTGGTCGTAGCCGAGGCTGTAGCCCACGTCGACGACGCGCATGAGGTCACCGGAGTTGAACCAGGCATCTCCTTCCTCGAAAACGTTGCGCAGGATCTTCTTTTCGGTGGCCTCCGGATCGAGATAGCCTTCGAAGACCGCCTGCTCGTTGATGTGCCCGAGCAGTAGTCCCGGCTCTCCGGGATCGACCTCGATGCAGTGTCCCGCCTCGTCCTTGACTACCTCGTCGGCATCCACGTCGTAACGCACCAGCGCCACCCTGGCGGAGGTCATGCCAACGGTGCAGTCCTTGTTCAGCAGGTTGGCGAATGCCACGTTGCCTTCACTGGCGCCGTAGAACTCGCTGATGCGTTTGATGCCGAAGCGTTTCTTGAAGGGCAGCCACACGTCGGGCCGCATGCCGTTCCCGGTCATCGTCGTGAGAGGATTGTCCGCGTCGTCCGGTTTCTCCGGCGTGTTCATCAGGTACCGGCAGAGCTCGCCAATGTAGACCAGCATGTTCGTGTCGTGCTCACGGACCTCGTGCAGGAAGTTGCTGGCGGAGAACCTGCGGCGAACGAACATGCTGGCGCCCGACGAGAACACCGGACCCACGCCGATCATCAGGCCGGTCAGATGGTACAGCGGCAGGGTGATGTAGAAGCGGTCCTCCTCGGTGCAGCGATACAGTGCCCGATGCGCGAGCGTCGCGCTCTGCAGGTAGCGGCGGTTCGAGAGGACGGCTGCCTTTGGCAGTCCCGTGGTCCCGGAGGTGTAGATGTACAGAGCGTTCTCGCCCAGGGTGATTTCTCCCGTGACGGCCGGATTCCGTACCGGTGCGTCCGCACTTTCGGTGGTGAGGTTCCCGGCCCAGTTCGGAGAAGCCTGGACCCCCGCGTCGGGCACGAAAAGGTAGTCCTCGCCTTCTCTCAGGCCGAGATCCCCCTTGACCCCGTTGATCGCGTCGCTCACCTCCTCTCCGAAGATGCACATGCTGGAATTGGTGACGGTGATGCAGTGATGGAGCTGCCGCCCGTGCAGATTCGTATTCAGAAGTGCTCCGGTCACTCCCATCTTGTTCAGCGCCACCACGGTGGCCAGAAACTCGATGCGGTTCTCCATCATGACGCTGGCCGTGTCGCCGCGTTTCAGACCACGGGCCGCCAGCGTGTTCGCGATGCGATTGGCGAGGGCGTTGAACTCCGACCAGGTGAGCCGCTGTCCTTCGAAGATGATGGCCGTCCGTTCAGGATACGCCTCGGCGTTGCGCTGTACCTGCGCGCCGAAGCAGTCCGTCTCGTCCAGGCTCCTCGGAGCCATGCCCTTCTTCAACGCCAGCAGGGTCGGCAGGTTGGAAAGCGTGCGTACCGTGTCGACGATGCCCATGAAGTCTCCTCAAGATCGGGCGAACCAACATAGCGGCCCACATTCGCCCCATCAAGCGCCTTGTGCCATGCTTCGGAACGAGAGCAGACAAGGGGAGCGGTTATGAGCGAGGCGACGATTATCGAGTCCGTCCGGGGCCGGCAATGGCAGATCGGCAGCGTGAAGATCACGCGAATCGTCGAGATGGAGGTGACGGGCGGGTCGCGTTTCATTCTTCCGGAAGCGACCCGGGAGGCCTGTCTTCCCTACGACTGGATGCAGCCGCACTTCATGGACGAAGCCGGCAATCTGGTGATGAGCATTCACGCTCTGGTCGTGGATACCGGCGCGCGCCGCATCGTGGTGGATACGTGCATCGGCAACGACAAGCAGCGATCCATTCCCAACTGGAGCAACCTGCAGACATCGTTCCTTCAGGATCTCGAATCTGCCGGCTATCCGCGCGAGAGCATCGATACCGTGCTCTGCACGCATCTGCACGTCGATCATGTGGGTTGGAACACCATGCTGGTGAACGGCGAATGGGTGCCGACCTTCCCGAACGCCCGATATCTGCTGGCGCAACCCGAGTTCGAATACTGGGATCAGGCCGAGGCCGACGCGCTCAACGACGGGGTGATGGCCGATTCGGTGCGTCCGGTGGTGGAGGCGGGACTGGTGGACCTGATCGACTGGGAGCACCAGGTCTGTGAGGAGGTTTCCCTCACGCCGACGCCCGGGCACACACCGGGTCACGTCAGCATCGCCATCCGATCCGAAGGGTGCGAAGCCCTCATCACCGGTGACTGCTTTCATCACCCATGCCAGATGACGCGCGTGGACTGGTGCTCCTCGGCCGATTACGACCAGAGCCAGGGGCAGCGGACGCGTGAAGCGCTGCTCGACCGCTACTCGGGATCAGACGTGCTGATCATCGGCACGCACTTCGCGACACCGACCGCTGGACGCATTCGGGAGCGGGCGGAAGGCGGTTACTGGTTGGACGTGGGGTGATCAAGGCGTACGTGCTCTTCGTCGATCTTGGATTCCCGGTGCAGCCGCTCCATCCACACATCCAGCCTGCGGCGGGCGGGCGGAACGTCGAGAGCGACGAAGGCTATCCCTAAGGGCAGCATCCAGAAGCCGAGCACCGGCAGGAAGCCGAACACACCGCCGACCATGAACAGGAACCCGACCAGGGTCCGCAGCCCGGGCGGCACGCGCCGGTTGCCCCAGTGCAACATCCGGTAGATGTATTCGGCGATGCGCCTTCTGAGCTCCGCCCTGTCCATGTATCGCTTCGGGTGTAAGTCTCAGACGAGAACGGGACCGTCGCTCGGCGCGTCGTGGCTGTTCGGGTGCGAACGACGGATCAGATCCGGATCGATCGACCGGTAGTGGTAGCAGCCGTCCTCGGACAGCGTCCGCTCGATCCGGTTGCGGTGCAGCAGCAGGTGCAGGTGGGCGATCGCCTCGCCGAGCGCCATCATCATCTGCCGGGCATCGAGCTCGCGGGCGAACAGCACCGGCAGCAGGTCCCTGGCGGTGGCGGACCGCTCGGCGCAGTGTTCCTCGATGGCCAGCAGCCGGTCCTCGTGGTGCCCGGCCAGCTGCCGCAGGCGTTCCCGAACGCCGTAGAAAGGGAGGTTGTGCGCTGGGAGGATGAACGTGTCCGGCGGTGTGTTGAGGAACTTGTCTATCGACTCCATCCAGACCTTCAGCGGGTTGGCGTTCGGCTCGTTCGGGTGCACGCTCACGTTGGAGGTGATCACCGGAAGGATCTGGTCGCCGCTCAGCATGATCTTGAGGGAGGAGCAGTACAGGCAGACGTGCTCGGGTGAGTGCCCCTGGCCGACCACCACCCGCCAGTCCCGGCCGCCGATCGTGAGCACGTCGCCGTCCTGCAGCCGCTCGTAGCCGGCCGGAACCTCCGGCATGGACATGTTCGAAGCGGCCCGCTTCTCCCAGGAGGCGCGTAGCGACTCCATGTAATCCGGCGGCATTCCGGCCCGCTGGTAGAACTGCTGCCCAATCCAGCTGGACTGGTAGGACGGCCCACCCTGGGAGAAGGCCCTTGCCTGATAGTACTCTGCCCGGGTCATGTACAGCGGGCAGCGGAAGAGGTCCGTGATCATCAGTGCCTGGCCGATGTGATCCGGGTGCATGTGGGTGCAGATCACCCCGATCACCGGCCGTCCCGACAGCTCGCTCTCGAAGATCTGGCGCCAGTAGGACGCGGTCTCCTCGATCGGCAGCCCGGTGTCGACCACCCACCAGCCGTCGTCGTCCTCCAGAAGGTAGAGATTGATGTGGTTCAGCGAGCCGCCGCCCATGGGCATGGTAAGCCAGCGCACGCCCGGTGCGACCTCGAGGGTGGTGCCCGGGGTGGGGTGAACGTCATAGGGGTATCGGAGGTCCGTCACGGCCGCTCCTGACATCGACTGTCGGATTCGGAAACCCCCGAGTATATGCGAATTGCGCCGGCGACGCGTGACCGCTCGGACAAGGACGGGGCGGGCGGTGCAAACACCGGGCGGATTCGCTAGATTAGGGGGTTAGTTCCAAAGGATTTGAAGAGGGGGAGGTTGCCATGGTGATGAACGTCAAACCGGTGCCTACGCTGGACGACGAGGTCAACGAGATCCGTCTGGCCACGGCAGAGATCGTCAATCAGGACATCGTGCCCAACGAGGGCAAGCTCTGGGGCTGGCTGTCGGACAGCGCCAACGCGCCCAACGAAGCTATCGAAGAGGCCAAGGCGCTCCGGCACCAGATCCAGGACAAGGTAAAGAAGGCAAAGCTCTGGGCGCCGCACCTGCCGCCCGAGTTCGGTGGCATGGGGCTGTCCTTCATGCAGCACGCCTACATGAACGAGGTGCTCTCCTACAGCCCGGGAGCGGCTTCGCTGTTTGGCGTGGTGGCGCCGAACTCCGGTAACCAGAAGATCCTGGTCAAGTACGGGACGCCGGAGCAGCACGAGAAATGGCTCAAGCCCCTGACGGACGGCAACATGCAATCCGGCTTCTCCATGACCGAGCCGCACAATCCGGGCTCCGATCCGCGGTCGATCCAGACCCGTGCCGTGCTCGACGGCGACGAGTGGGTCATCAATGGTCACAAATGGTTTACGTCCAACGGCTATGCCGCCGACTTCTACATCGTGATGTGCCGCACGGCGGATCCTGATGCGCCGGGCAGCGCCAACGACAAGATGACCCAGATCATCGTTCCGAAGGACACGCCCGGAGTGAACATCGTCCGTGGCGTTCCGGTCTGGGGACGCTCGTCGAGCCATTGCGAGATCATCTACGACAACGTGCGCGTGCCGAAGGAGAATCAGCTCGGTCGCACGGGCACGGGTCATCAGGCTGCCCAGGACCGTCTCGGTGCCGGACGCGTCTACCACTGCATGAACTCCATCGGCTCCATGTGGCGCGCCTTCGATCTGATGATCGACCGGCTCACCACGCGCGAGGTGCACGGCGGAGAGAAGCTGGAGGACAAACAGTTCATGCAGGGCTTCATCGCCGATTCCTACATGGACATCCAGAGCGCGCGGCTGATGACAATCCACTGCGCCGAGAAGATGGAAAGCGGCGCTGATCCCCGCACGGACATCTCCGCGATCAAGATCTACGTCCCCCAGGCCTATCACCGGGTCGTGGATCGGGCCATCCAGGTCTACGGCGCTGCGGGCGTGTCGGGCGATCTGCCTCTGGCGGGCATGTACCAGGGTGCCAGGACGCTGCGTATCGCGGATGGGCCGGACGAGGTGCACAAGATTCTCATCGCCAAGAACATCCTGCGACGCTATCACGCCGGTGAGAACTGGGACTTTGGCAACTGACGGAGAACCAGGGGAGATGGACGCGTGCCGGTTCTGAGCCGCGAGGAACGGGATACCTTCCTCAACGAACCCGGCGTGCTCATGCGGGTGGCTGTGGTCCGTGACGACGGCTCGCCACTGGTCACGCCCATCTGGTTTCTCTACGAGGCCGATCAGGAGGGGGAGTTCATCTACTTCACGCCCCGGGAAAAGTCCGAGTGGTTCGAGTGCCTGCGCCGTGATCCACGGGTGGCACTGTGTATCGACGAGCAGCCGCTGCCTTACCGGAAGGTGATCGCCGAGGGTGCCGCGGAGCTCGTTCACGACGTGGGCGAGGACGACGCCTGGCGCGATCTGTATCGCCGGATTGCCGGTCGCTACGTGCCACAGGAGGCCGCGGAGTCCTACGTGCAGAACACCATCGAGCAGCCCCGTGGCCTCTTTCGGCTGAACCTTGCCCGGTCAAAGGTCAAGACCTGGCGAATGCCCCTCGAGGGGGAGGCTCCCGAAGGGATCTGGCACGAGCGCTACTACGTGCCCGGAACCTGGGGGAGCCGATCCGGATGACCAGCGGGGAGCTCGAGTGCCCCAAGTGCCCCGGTCGCCTCGAGCCGCGCACCTACGGTCGCAGGATCCAGATCCACCGGTGCAGCGATTGTGGTGGCCTCTGGTGCAAACCCGAGGTGCTGCTCGAGATGAAAAAAGAATGGATGTCCGAAGCCGTGCTCGACTCCGGTGATCCGAAGCTCGGTGCGGCGCTGGACAAGCTCGACGACATCCGCTGCCCGGAGGATGGCGCGCCGATGGAGAAACGCGCGGACGCCCGGCAGACGCACATCTGGTTCGAGGCATGCCCCGAGTGCCAGGGGATGTTCTTCGATGCGGGTGAGTTCACCGACCTGAAGTACGACACGCTCATGGACCGTGTTCGGGACTTTGTCAAAGGATCGCGCCCGGACGCCTGATGGCGTCAATAGACGCGGGCGATCTGCTGGCGTGCTGGTATCGGTGCGCGCTCAGACCTCGACAGCGACCGCGAAGAGGACGATGGCCAGCAGTATCAGTGCCAGCGTCGCGTAGGAGGCTATGGTCAGACGTCGCCGGGCGCCGCTCTGGAAGGCGGCGGACAGGCGGACTGCAAGCAATGCCTGCAACAGGTAGTACAGAGCGAAAGCGCGGGAAGCGAACGCGACGATCTCGAAAATGTTGGTCCGCCAGACGAGAATCACCGAGATCAGGGTGATGATCGGATAGGTCGACCTTGCGCTCAGCCGGTCCCGTGTCTCCTCACTGACTACGCCGCCCGCCCCGATGGTGTCGGCAATCGCGGCGCTGAACTGGCTCATCACTGCCGCGAGAATGAGCATCAGGGGTAGCACGGGTGTGACCCGTATGGCGATGTCGATGATGGCGGTTTCGCTCGGCGCCAGGCCTGCCAGCGTCGACATCAGCGGCAGCGCCAGCGCCACGAACGAGACGTAAATCGCAGCCGCCAGAATCTGCGCACGGAGCATCGAGCGCACGCGGACGGTCCTCGAGTAGGCAGACCGTAGGTACTTGGACGTTTCGAACCCCTGCACGATGAGCAGCATGCCCCCCAGCAGGCGCAGCCGTTCCCAGCTGTTGGAGACGCTCGGCATGACGCCTTCTACGGTGAAACCGTGAAGCGATCCGTGAAAGACCAGTCCAGCCAGCAGGGCGCCGATGATCGCCAGCTTGATCGTCACGGAGTACTCCTCCAGCCGTTCCAGGCCCTTCAGGCCGCGCCGATAACCCCACGCGCCGATGAAGGTCAGGACGATCGTCGCGAGGACGTCCGCGTTGAACTCCGTGAACAGATCGAACCCGGTCAGGATGAATCCGCACATGAGTCGGATGTAGAAGGCGATGGAAACCAGGTAGGCGAACCCCAGCGCCAGATCGGAGACGCGCTCCAGCCCTTCGGCGTAGCGGACGCTGGTAAAGGTGAGGCTCTCGCCGTCGTGGACGATGTTGAACCGCAGCGCTGATCCGATCCACAGCGAGAAGACTGCGATCGCGGACATGGCGAGGGCGGCCTGGGACCCGGCGATGGCCGCCAGGAGCGGCGCGACGATCAGAAAGCCACTGCCGATGATGGACGCGAGCGGCGTGACCGTGGCGCGCCAGAGCTCCGAATCACGTATGGACGGGCGGAACATCACCGTCGCGATCCCGATCGCGATCACGACGGCGCTGGCGTCGACCCAGTCGAAGTCGTTGATCTCGCTCATGGGCCGGCTGAGGCTATCCCCTTGCGCTGCTGCTGCAGTCAGTATGGCTCGGGCGTTCGAAATGTTCCCCTTCGGGTGTAGGCTATCGGAGAACGGCCCGTAGCGGCGGGCCGCGATGCGTTGTCGAGCGCGGTTGTCGTGCTCGAACTGCTTGAGGAACACATATCGACGAGCCGAATCGAGACCATCGCCAGATCCCCTGACGGGGAGGACGCCTTAAGCCAGTGAGCCCGGGTGACGTCTATCGGTGGAACGTGCCACGCCCTGTGCCGACGCGCGTTACAGTGGCCGGTACAAACCCAACGCCGGTCGAGGTCCGGATTCAGAGATGAAATGAAAGCTCTGATGAAGCTGGAACCGAAAGTAATCGCGCCCGTGAACCGGGCGCGGTGAATCGACCACTCCCCGGGTAAGCCTGGAGTCCGTGCGCAGCCACGAGGCGTGAGCGCCGGGTAAGAGCAAACCGAACCCGTTTCCTGCCTATGCAGATCGCAGGGCTGGAGACGGGATTTGGCGACTAAACGGGAAAGAGAAAACGCGGGCTTCGTGTGCGTGCACTGTCGTGCGCGCGTGGAGCCGGTGACGAACGGGAGCTTCCGCAACCACTGTCCATTCTGCTTGTGGTCGCTGCACGTGGACGGCGCTCGGCCGGGTGATCGGTCCAGCGCCTGTCTTGCGCCGATGCGGCCCGTCGGGATCGTGCGGGGCAGGAAGGGTTTCCAGATCCTCCACCAATGCACCGGTTGTGATAAACGGCAACCGAACCGGGTGGCGCTCGATACTGTGCAGGACGACTTCGAGGCGCTCCTGGCCCTGATGGTCAGCCGAGCATAAACCCGCGCAACGCGAAATAGACGATGGCGGCAAGCGTCGCGGAAGCAGGTACCGTGATCACCCAGGCGGCGATCACCTTCAGCAGCAGCGCGCGTTTGACCAGATCCTGCTTGTAGAGCTTCTTCAGGCGTTTGCGCTCCTTGCGCGACAGGGTCGTGGCGTTCGCCTTGCGGCGCAGGTCGCGAACCATTCTTCCTTTGCCAGCGATGTCCGCATCCTCGAATGCGCGCAGAAACTGCTCGATCTCCATCCGATCGCTGCCCTGGTGATGGCTTTCGATCTCATGCAGAAGGCGCGAGTAGTTGACCTTGAGGTACTCCCGCAGGAATCCGACCCCGAACACGCCGCCGACGGCGATGTGCGTGGAGCTCACAGGCAGCCCGAGCTGGCTGGCGACGATCACCGTGATGGCGGCCGCCAGAGCGATGCAGAAGGCGCGGGTCTTGTCGAGCTCGGTGATCTCCGAGCCGACGGTGCGGATGAGGCGCGGACCATAGAGGGCCAGGCCGACCGACAGTCCCAGAGCCCCGAGCAGCATTATCCAGAGCGGCACGGTTGCCCTCATCACCACGCCGTGGCTGATGACCGCTTCGTTGATGGCCGCAAGGGGACCGACGGCATTGGCGACGTCATTGGCGCCATGAGCGAAGGAGAGGAGCGCCGCGGCGAAGACCAGGGAGCCGGTGAACAGGTCGTTCACGTGCACCTTGTCGTTCGGCAGCTCCCGGGACTTTCTGGCGATGCGGGGGCGCGTGATGGCGAACGCGATGGCAGCAGGGATCGCGCCGAGCAGGGTCGCAGTGAAGAAATCGACTTTCCAGACGTGCTTGAGTCCTTTGAGGATCAGGTAGGTCGAGAACGACCAGGCCATCAGGGCCATGAGCAGCGGAACGACGCGGGTGGCGGCGGCCATGACGGCCTTCTGATACGTTACCGTCCGCTTGATCAGATACAGAAAGCCGGCGGCGATCACGCCACCGAGGAGTGGCGAGATGATCCAGCTCGAGACGATGACCAGTACCTGACTCCAGTTGGCGATATCGGCTCCGCCAGCAGCCAATCCGGCGCCGAGCACGCCGCCGACGATGGAGTGTGTCGTGGAGACCGGCGCGCCGATGGCGGTAGCGATGTTCAGCCATAGCGCGCCAGCGAGCAGGGCGGCCATCATGAGCCAGACGAACTCGTCCGGGTCCGGCAGCTGGGAGGCATCGATGATCCCATTCTTGATCGTGCCCACCACGTCCCCGCCGGCGATCAGGGCGCCGGCGGCTTCGAAAATGCCGGCGATGAGGATAGCGCCACCCAGGGTGAGCGCACCGGAGCCCACGGCCGGTCCGACGTTGTTGGCCACGTCGTTGGCGCCGATGTTCATGGCCATGTAGGCGCCGATGGTGGCCGCGATGATCAGAGGCCAACCCAGCATCCCCGATGGTGCGAACAGCATGGAGAAGCCGAACGCCAGGACGATGAACAGCATTGCACCTATCAGGCGTGACGGCCTGAATTCCTGCATCGTTGCAGTCTTCCCTCCCAATGGCGGTACGACTATACGGGTTGTGCCCGTCTGGTACGACTCCGTGAAAACCCTGATGCGACCTGCTATAGACTGTGACTGTCATCACGGGGAGGCCGATGACAGACGTATTTCTTTCATACGGCTCGGCGGACCGGTCCTGGGTTCTGCCGCTCGAATGGATGGACGCCGCGTTCGAGGAACGGTTGCTTCTCGACGAATCGTCCGGAAGATCGGGTCGACGACTAGAACAGCGAATCGAAGGTCCGCGATTCGTTGCTCGTGCGCATTTCCCGGAGGCACTGCGCCAGTATCGGAATACCCTCCTGAATCTGCTCGGCGGTCAGGTGACCGAAGGCGAGGCGCAGGTACGGAACCTTGGCGTTCTGGAAGTGGAACGAGATGCCTGGCAGGAAGTGCACGCCGCGCTCGTTGGCGAGCTCGAGCAGGCGCTTGCCGTTTACATCGTCCGGGTAGCGGAGCCAGATGAAGAGGCCACCGACGGGCCGTGACCATATGCAGATGTCGGCGAGCTCCGCTTCGAGGGCATCCAGGGTCAGATCCCGCTTCACCTTGAGCGCCTCGTTGCCCACGCTGGTGTGCGGCCAGATGCCCTCGCGGTAGAACTCCGCGACGATGGCGGCGGCCAGGGTGTTGCTGCCGGCGTCGTGCCTTCGCGCCATGATCGTTTCCAGCATGGGTGGACGGGCAAGCACGTAGCCGAGCCGAAGACCCGGAG
>JASFLG010000065.1:0-12652 GCA_050118205.1 Pseudomonadales bacterium | reverse complement strand
CCGGCTCGGGATTCGAGTTTCTGACCGCGCTGGTGCCTCGGGAAACGGCCGTGTTCCGTTGGCTGAGCGCCCTCAACGTGCGGGCGACCGCGCTCAACGTGCACGCATTCGTGCGTTTTCCCGACCTGCTGACCGGCTACGTGGCCACGGTCCGGGACGTGTCTCTGGACGGCTACAACGGCGCGCCGTGGGTTCGGGGTGCTGCCGGTGAGCTGCTCGGCGCCAATCGGGTCATCCAGCTCAGCCTCAACTCCCAGGACCTGGGGGTGCAGTTCCCCGACATGTTCCATCAGCGCTGGACCATGGATCACCTGAGTGGGCGGCTCCGGGCCTACGTATCCGGTGACTACTTCGGCTTCAAGGGCACGGACCTGCGCGCGGATCTTGACGGCAGCCACGCATCCGGGGGGTTCGCGCTGACCCGGCCCCGCGATGCCCGCTACCGGGAACGGCTGAGCCTGCTGATCAACATCGACAGGACCACCGTCGAGCGGGGCAAGCAGTACATTCCTTATCAGCTGCCGACCGGGCTGCCGGAGTGGCTGGACGCAGGCCCCCGGTCCGGTGATCTATCCGACGTGGCCTTCGCCTATCACGGTCAGATTCACACCCGGCCGTTCGAGCTGGCGCGGCGGGTCGCGTTCAGAGCCAGGATCGATGACGGGGTCGTCCAGTACCATCCCGACTGGCCGGCGGTTCGTGACCTGGCCGGTACCATCGGCGTCAGCGGCGGCGACGTGCGCATCGACGTCGACCGGGGTCACAGCCTCGAGCAGGCGCAGCTTGCCGGGACGCGCATCCACCTCACGGACAACGCCACCTACGCGGACATCGATCTCCAATCCCGCACCAGCGTCGACGAGGCACTCACGTTCGTGCGGACCACGCCGCTGGCGGAGTGGATGTCTTTCGTCGCGCCCGACTGGTCGGGTTCGGGACCGGTCGAGCTGGCCGGTCGCCTGCGGGTGCCGCTCAAGCTCGGCGAGGAGCACATCGGCGAGGTCGATGATCTCGAGGTGGATCTGGACATCGACCTGGCGGGCGCGGATCTGAACCTGCCGACGTACGGGGTGGCGCTGGGTGATCTGGAAGGCCGGGTGCACTACACCTACCCGTTCCAGGTCGTGGGGTCGGACGTTCGCGGCCGGATCTTCGACCGCCCGGCGATCTTTGCCGCCAGCGCCGACGACGACACCGTGATCTTCCACGTCGAGGGCCAGGCACCCTATGAGGACGTGCTGTCGCTGCTCGCCGTGCAGGACCCCGGCGGCATCCGCGGTGGCTTCGACTTCAGCGCGGATCTGTACATCGAGCTCGGCACGGAGATCTCGCGCCTCGACGTGCTCTCCGATCTCGCGGGGCTGGCTCTGACGCTGCCCGGAGAGCTCGCCAAGGCGCCGGATGACGCGGTGCCGACGGAAATGGAGATCCGCTTCCTTCCCGCCTACCAGGCAGTGCGCTTCCGCTACGGCACGACTCGTGGCTGGATGCACGTGGACGGCACGCCCCTGCGGGGCGCCATCGGCTTCTCGGCGCCGCCGCCGCTGATCGATCCGGGCAGCAACGAGCTGGTCCTCGGCGGTCACCTCGGCGGATTCAGCCTGGAGGAGGTAGTGCCCGACGGTCAGGGCGGCGGATCGGCGCTGCCGATCCCCGTTCGTCTCGCAGATCTCGAGGTGGGCCTCGTCGACGTGAACGGGGTGCCGTTTCACGATGTGCGTCTCGACGGGGTGATCGGTGCCGGGGCGGATGCCGACATCACCCTGGCGCTCGCGGGCCCGGATGCGGCCGGCAATCTGCGCGTCCCTGCGCAGGGCCCGCTGGTGCTCGAC
This sequence comes from Pseudomonadales bacterium, assembly GCA_050118205.1. Classification (GTDB taxonomy): domain Bacteria; phylum Pseudomonadota; class Gammaproteobacteria; order Pseudomonadales; family Azotimanducaceae; genus SZUA-309. Next base: position 10,820 of record JASFLG010000065.1, on the reverse strand, counting down.
CTGACGCGCCTGCACCTGCCCGCGAGCGGGTCTTCCGACGAAGCCGATCCGCTGGATGTCAGCGTGATCCCGGAGCTCGTGCCGGCGGATGTCGCCGTCGGCCGTTTCCTGGTGGGCGAGACGGACTATGGCCGCTGGTCCTTCAAGCTGCGGCCCGAGGATGCGGGCGTTGCGCTCGAAGACCTGGATGCGGAGCTTCGCGGTGTGCACATCGTCGCAGATCGGCTTTTCTGGGACGGCGCGGCCAACCGCACCCACTTCGGCGGCACGCTGACCGCCGGCGATCTGGCCACGGTGCTGCCCCAATGGGGCTACGCGCCGAGCGTGCGCACGGAGAAGGCATCGATGACCGCGGAGCTCAGCTGGGAAGGCTCGCCGGCGGCCGTGGAGCTGGACCGGCTGGCGGGCAATGCGTCGTTCAGCGCGAAGGACGGTCGGTTTCTCGAGGTCACCCAGGGCACGGACGCCATGAAGATCTTCTCGCTGGTGAACTTCTCGAAGATTGCCCGGCGCCTCAACTTCGATTTCTCCGACGTGGTCGGAGAAGGGGTGAGCTTCGATTCTGTCACTGCCACCACCGAGTTCGACGAGGGCACCATGAAGTTTCTCGAGCCGATGACCGTCGAGGGCTCGGGATCGAGCTTCCGGATTGCCGGCCAGGTGGATCTGGTTGACGGGACCCTCGACAACGAGATGATCGTGACGCTGCCGGTCACCAAGGGGTTGCCGTGGTACGCCGCGTATGTTGCTCTGGCCAATCCGCTGGCCGGTCTCGGCGTGCTGGTCGGGGAACGGATGCTGCGCAAGCCGCTCGAGCAGTTCTCGAGCGCCAAGTACGAGATCCGCGGTACCCTGGACGACCCGGAACTCAAGTTCGTCAGCGTGTGGGACACGCGCATGAACCGGCCCCAGGTGAGTCTGGAGCAGGTCGAGGGCAAAACGGGCGAGACGCCGCCCGCCACGAAGAACGGTGAGAAGCCATCCAGCGAGGCGAAACCCGTGGACGACGAGAACGCCACGGCTCAGAACTCGGGAACCACCGGCTGAACAGACAGGAAATCGGATGAGTGATGCGCTACTGGAAGACGCCCGGCAACGGCTATGGACCCCCGCCGGCATCGAGCAGAGAGACGTGGACCGGCTCGTCGGCCGGCTGACGGGGCGTGACGTCGACGTAGGCGAGCTGTACTTCCAGTACCAGAGACACGAGTCCTGGGCGCTCGAGGACGGCATCGTGAAGGATGGCGCCTACAGCGTCGACCAGGGGGTGGGCGTGCGGGCGGTCGCCGGCGAGAAGACCGGTTTCGCGTACGCGGAAGACATCATGCTGCCGTCGCTCACCCAGGCCACCGAAGCGGCGCGCTCCATCGCGCGGCAGGGCCAGTCGAAGGCGCTTGCGACCCCCTTCCGTCAGCCGGTCCCCGCCCGCTACGCGGCAGACGACCCGATCAGCTCCCTGTCCGAGGAAGCCAAGGTCGCCGTGCTCGGCCGGCTGGACGGCTTCGCGCGCGGCCTCGATTCGCGTGTCAGGGAGGTCAACGTGCGGCTGGCGGCCAGCCACGAGTGCGTGCTGGTGGTAGCCACGGACGGTACCCTGGCCGCCGACGTGCGCCCGCTGGTTCGACTCGACGTGTCGGTGATCGTCGAGCAGAACGGTCGCCGCGAGCGCGGCTCGGCCGGGGCGGGTGGCCGCTTCGATCTCACCCGGCTCGTGGCCGATTCGATGCCGGAGAGTCTGGCCCGGGAAGCGGTGCGCACCGCGCTGGTGAATCTGGAGGCCGAGGACGCGCCCGCCGGTCCCATGACCGTGGTGCTCGGACCAGGCTGGCCGGGCGTGCTGCTGCACGAAGCGGTGGGACATGGTCTGGAAGGAGACTTCAATCGCAAGGGCTCCTCGGCCTTCTCGAACCGGGTCGGTGAGAAGGTGGCGTCCGCCCTGTGCACGGTGGTCGACGACGGCACCCTGGCGGACCGGCGCGGCTCGCTCACCATCGACGACGAAGGGATGCCGACACAGGAAACCGTGCTCATCGAGAACGGGATTCTCAAGGGCTACATGCAGGACAAGCAGAACGCGCGTCTCATGGGGGTGCGCAGCACGGGCAACGGCCGCCGCCAGTCGTATGCCTACATGCCCATGCCGCGCATGACGAATACCTTCATGCGGCCGGGATCGCACGACCCGGAGGAGATCATTGCGAGTGTCGACAAAGGCATCTACGCGGTGAACTTCGGTGGGGGGCAGGTGGACATCACCTCGGGGCGTTTCGTGTTCTCCGCCACCGAGGCGTACAGGATCGAGGGTGGCAGGGTCACCAGTCCGATCCGCGGCGCCACGCTCATCGGCAACGGGCCGGAGGTGATGACCCGTGTGTCGATGGTCGGCAACGATCTGGCGCTGGACAGGGGCGTGGGCGTGTGCGGCAAGGATGGCCAGTCGGTGCCCGTCGGCGTCGGTCAGCCGAGTCTCAAGATCGACGAGGTTATCGTCGGCGGCACCAGCACGGCCTAGGAGCCTCATCCCTGGCCGGAAGCCGACAGCCTGCGTGGGCTGCTAGTCGGCTTCTTCCAGATCGCGCAGCAGCCTGAACAGCGCGCGCGCTTGCGCTTTCTGCTGGGTCTCGTCCATCGCGCGGCGCGCTTTCCCGATCTGATGTCGAAGGATCTGACGATCCACGTGCGGGTGCACGTCCAGGTACTCGGTGAGCGCCGCGTCGTCGCTGATCAGACGGTCACGCCAGGTCTCGAGCTGGTGGAAACGATAGCGTTCCGCGGCGGACTGCCCATCGAGCTGATCCAGCGCGTCGAGGATGGGTGCCACGTCCAGACGGCGCATGAGCTTGCCGATGAACTGCAGCTGCCGGCGGCGCGCCTCGTGGGAGCGGATCCGTTTCCAGACGGCGATGGCATCGCCAAGCTCGCCCGGTATTGGAATCCGGGCAAGATCGCCGGGATCCAGGGCTACCAGTCGTGCACCGATGCTTTGCAGATCGAGGGCCGCCCGTTTACGCTGCGTTCTCGAAACCGGCGCCGCTGTGGTCTCCGCCCGCTCGCCGCTTCGCTGGCTTTTCTCTCGATCGTTCATGGAACGGGCGCCGCGCGCGTCCGGGCATCAAACACGCAATCAGAGTATCGAATATCGCATGTCGAACCAATTGCCCGATCTTCGGGGCAGCGAGAGTCTCCTGAAAGAACGGGTCGAAGAGATCCTCACAGAGGCGAAGCGGCAGGGCGCGAGCGCCGCCGAGGTGTCCGTCAGCGAGGACGTGGGTCTGTCGGTCACCGTGCGGATGCGCGAGCTCGAGACCGTCGAGTTCAATCACGACCGCGGCTTCGGAATCACGGTTTACGTTGGCCAGCGCAAGGGAAGTGCGAGCACCTCGGACAGCTCGCAGGCGGCGATCCGGGAGACGGTGGCGGCGGCCGTGAACATTGCCCGTCACACGCAACCCGATCCCTGTGCGGGACTTGCGGATCCGGAACGCATGGCGACGGACCTCAAGGACCTGGACCTCTATCACCCCTGGGCGCTGGACGCGCCCGCAGCGGAGGCTCTGGCCCGGGAGTGTGAGGCGGCCGGCCTCGGCTTCGACGATCGCATTCGAAATTCCGATGGCGCCAGCGTCAGTACCCTGCGCAGCGCCCGGGTGTACGGCAACACCCACGGCTTCGTCGGCGGTTACGTCGGCAGCCGGCACTCGCTGTCCTGCGTGCTGATCGCCGCCGACGATGCGGGCATGCAGCGCGATTACTGGTACTCCACCAGCCGGGATGCGGACCGCCTGGAAGCGGCGGCCGCGCTGGGCGCGGAGGCGGGCCGGCGCACGGTGGCGCGCCTGTCGCCGCGGCGGATCCGGACCGGCACCTTCCCGGTCGCGTTCTCCCCGCAGATGGCGGGCGGGCTCGCCGGGCATCTGCTGGGTGCGATCAGCGGCGGGGCGCTGTACCGGCGGGCGTCCTTTCTGCTCGATTCGCTCGGCGAGGAAGTCGCCGCCAGCCATCTGTGTCTCGCCGAGGATCCGCATCTCGTCGGCGGGCTCGGGAGCGCAGCTTTCGATGGAGAAGGGGTTGCCACCACCGCCAAGGCATTCATCGATCGCGGGGTGGTCGCGAGCTACATCCTGTCGAGCTACTCGGGACGCAAGCTGTCCCTGGCCACGACAGGCAACGCAGGCGGCGTGTTCAACCTCACCGTCTCCGGTCGGACGCTGCCCACTCAGGATCTCCTCCGGGAGATGGGCACCGGGCTCCTGGTGACCGATCTGATGGGCCAGGGGGTGAACATGGTCACGGGCGACTACTCCCGCGGCGCGGCCGGCTTCTGGGTGGAAGGAGGCGAGATCGCCTATCCGGTGGACGAGGTCACCATCGCATCCAATCTGAAGGACATGTTTCGCGGCATCGTCTGCGTGGGCGACGATCTCGACACGCGCGGCAACATCCGATCCCCCACCGTGCTGATCGAACGCATGACCCTGGCCGGAGACTGAGCGCGGATCTTCGCCTCAGGTGTAGGCCCAGGTTGCCAGCCCGAGGAAGACGAAGAATCCGGCTACGTCGGTGACCGTGGTCAGCACCACGCCGCCGGCGATGGCCGGGTCGATCTTCATGGCGAGCAGAATGCTGGGCAGGAGACTCCCCGAAACCGCCGCGACCAGCAGGTTGATGATCATGGCCAGCGCGATCACCATCCCGAGGATGATGTCGTTGAAGGCGATGGCCGCCACGGTTGCCACCAGGGCCGCGAGCAGCACGCCGTTCAGGGCAGCCAGCAGAAACTCCCGGTTCAGCAGGAACAGCAGGTTGGCTCGCCCGATCTGACCGACGGCCAGGCCGCGGATCACCAGGGTGAGCGTCTGGGTGCCGGCGATGCCGCCCATGCTGGCGACGATGGGCATCAGAATGGCCAGCGCCACCACCTTGGCGATGGTGTCCTCGAAGATGCTGATCACAGACGCCGCCAGGAATGCGGTGAGAAGATTGATCGACAGCCACAGAATACGTCGCGGTGCGGAACGCAGGATCGGCGCGAAGGTGTCGTCCTCCGTGTCGAGACCCGCCGGGTGCAGCACGGCTTCCTGGGCGTCCTCGATGATGACGTCCACCACGTCGTCGATGGTGATCCGGCCGATGAGCTTGCCGTCCGCATCCACCACCGGCGCAGACACCAGGTCGAGCTCGGAGAAGATGCGGGCGACCTCGGTGTCCTCCATGTCGTAAGGCAGAGCCTTCACCTCGGAATCCATCACCTCCCGGACGGTGACCGACGCATCGGAGGTGAGCAGCTTGGTCAGTGGCAGCATGCCCACGTACTCGTCGCTCGGGTTGGTGACGATGAGTGCATCCGTGGTGTCCGGCAGCTCCTTCTTCAGCCGGAGGTAGCGCAACACGATCTCGACGGAGTGCCGGGGACGGACGGTGATGGTGTCCGTGTTCATGAGACCGCCGGCGGTGTCCTCCGGGTAGGAGAGCACCGCCTCGACGCGGGCACGGTCGCTGGCATCCAGCGACGTCAGGACCTGCTGGGAAACGGTTTCCGGCAGCTGCTGCAGAATGTCCGCGAAGTCGTCCGTGTCCAGCTCGTCCGCTGCGGCGACCAGGGCATTCGTGTCCATCTCCTGGAGGAACTCGCCCAGGACGTCGTCGTGCAGGTACTGCAGCACCTGGTGGTTGTCTTCCTCGTCCAGGAGCTCCCACAGCACCCGGCGAAACTTCGGCGGGGTGGATTCCAGGAGCACGGCCAGCTCCGGCGGTCGCATGGACGCCAGCAGGAATCGCGTCTCGTCGACGGCACCGGCGCCGTGCAGGCGGATCGCGTCGCTGATCTGTTCCTGGATGGACATCTAGGTTCCTGGCTCTGAGCACCTCGAGGCCGGCGGCCGCAAGGGTAGCAGAGAGGCAGGACGCCGGTAAGGATCCGGCTTCAGTCTTCCTCGCCGAAGCGGTCGCTGATCAGGCGTTTCACGGCATCGAGCGCCTCGTCCTCATCCTCGCCTTCGACGGTGAGCGTGAGCTCCGTGCCGACCGGGGCCGCGAGCAGCATCACGGCCATGATGCTCTTGCCGTCCACCTCTTCGCTGTTGCGGCTCAGCGTGATGCGGCTGGAAAACGTCTTCGTCAGGTGCACGAGCTTGCCGGCGGCGCGGGCGTGCAGCCCGAGGCGGTTGACGAGTACCACCTGCTCGACCCGCACTTCAGGTCTCCGTTTCGCGGTGGCGGACCAGGACGCTGCCGAAACGCCCGCCGAAATGCGCGCGCAGCCGCTCGGCCATGTACACGCTGCGATGGCGGCCGCCGGTGCAGCCGATGGCGACGGTCATGTAGGCCCGGTTGTCGGCCTCGAAGCGCGGGATCCAGCGCTCGAGGAAGGTGGCGATGTCCGCGAACATCTCGTTCACCTCCGACTTGTCGGACAAATAATCCACCACCGGCTGGTCGGCTCCGGTCAGGGGGCGAAGCGTGTCCACCCAGTACGGGTTCGGCAGGCAGCGGATGTCGAACACCAGGTCGGCATCCACGGGCACGCCGAACTTGTAACCGAACGAACGGAACAGGACGGCGATGCCCCGGTTTCGCTGGTGAGCGATCTGGCTGCGCACCACCTCCACCAGCTCGCTGCTGCGCATGAGCGTCGTGTCGAGGTTAAGGTCGGCCAGGTTCGAGATACCTGCCAGGAGGCGTTTCTCGGACTCGATGGCCTGCAGCAGGTCCGTGTCATCGTTGGTCAGGGGGTGCCGGCGGCGGGTTTCGCTGAAACGCTTCACCAGGGTGCCGCTCAGCGCATCGAGGAAGATTACTTCGCAGTCGACCTGCGCCGGATCGATGCCCGCATGGAAGTCGGCGAACGTATCGAGCCCCTGGCTGCGCGCATCGATGCATACCGCGTAGTGCTCGTTCCGGCGGGCCGGATCGGACAGGGTGTTGCCGACCAGCGAGGGCAGGAGCTCCACCGGAAAGTTGTCGATGCAGTTGTAGCGCGCGTCCTCCAGCGCCCGCAGGGCCGTGGATTTGCCGGAACCCGAGCGGCCGCTGATGATGATGAGCTTCATGCCGCCTGGCTGGAGAACAGCCCGGTGAACAGCTCGAACAGCTCGTCGTCGGAGCGGCAGGCCCGCAGGCGTGCCCGGCTTTCCGGGTTGCCGTAAAGACGAGCGAGCGCCGCCAGCAGCTCCAGGTGCACTGAGTTCTCCTCGGGCGGCACGATGAGAACGAACACGAGGTCGACGGGCTCTCCGTCCATGGCGTCATAGTCGACGGGCTTGTCGAGGGTGAGGCAGGCGGCATGGATTCGGTCGCAGTCGATCCGGCAGTGGGGGATGGCGACGCCGTCGCCGAGCCCCGTGCTGCCCAGGCGCTCCCGGTTCATGAGCTCGTCGAACAGCTCCCGCGCGGGCAGCTCGTAAGTCTCGGCGAGCAGGTCGCTGGCGTACTCGAGCAGGCGCTTTCGGGAATTCGTGGCCACGCCGGCCCTGGTACAGGTCGGTGCCAGAATGCTGCGAACGTCTACCATCTTCCGTGGTCCATCCGTGCCGGTTCAACGGCCGTGATCACGGTCCTGTACCTTTTCTTTGTGCTTCAGGATCTGCCGGTCGAGCTTGTCGGTCAGCTTGTCGATGGCGGCGTACATGTCGTCGCAGTCGGCGTCGGCAAACACTTCGGCGCCGCTGACGTGAAGGGTGGCTTCTGCTTTCTGCTGGAGCTTCTCAACGGTGAGAACGACGTGAACGTTGGTGATTTGATCATAATGCCGCTCGAGCTTGCCGAGCTTTTCCTGCACGTAGGACCTGAGCGCGTCCGTCACGTCGACGTGGTGTCCTGAGATGCTCAGCTGCATGGATCCTCCTTCATTCTCCGAGTCAATTCCAGTGTCAGTTCGGCCAGGCGCGGCAGCCCTACCGGGTTCACGATGCACCGGGTGGGCAAGTCGGCATGGCGGTGGCACCCGGGGGTCGCCGGCGGCAGCGGGGCTGCATGCGCCCGTGCGTCAGTCTGCGGCGGGTGCGTGCTCAAACCAGGCGCTTACGTTCGTTGGAAGGTGGAATCGCCATGGATTCCCTGTACTTAGCGACCGTACGGCGCGCCACTTTGATGTTCTGCTCGGCCAGTATTGCGGCGATCTTGTTATCGCTCAACGGTTTTCTGGGGTTCTCGTCGGCAGTAAGCTTGCGGATTAGGGCGCGGATCGCCGTGCTCGACACCTCGCCCCCGCTGCCTGTCGACACGTGGCTCGAGAAGAAGTATTTCAGCTCGAAGATTCCCCGGGGCGTGTGCATGTATTTGCGGCTGGTCACCCGGGAGATGGTGGATTCGTGCATGTCCACCGCCTCGGCGATGTCCGCCAGCACCAGCGGCTTCATGGCCTCCTCTCCGTACTCGAGAAAACCTCGCTGGTGCTCGACGATCTTGGTGGCCACCTTCAGGAGCGTCTCGTTGCGGCTCTGCAGGCTTTTCAGGAACCAGCGCGCCTCCTGCAGATTGTCCTTGAGGTAAACGTTGTCGGGGCTCGAATCGGCGCGCTTGACCATGCCAGCGTAGAAATCGTTGATTCGCAGCCTGGGCGTCGCTTCCGCGTTCAGCTCCACCTGCCAGCGGCCGTTGTCCTTGTAGACGAGCACGTCGGGCACGACGTACTCGGCGGGTTCGCCGCCGATGCTCGAGCCTGGCCGCGGGTTCAGCGACTGAATCAAGGCGACCACGTTCGCCAGATCCGATTCGTCCAGGTGCATGCGCCGCTTCAGGGTGTTGAAGTCCCTGGCGGCAAGCACCTCCAGATGCTCCGAAACCAGGGACAGTGCCTCGTTGCGCCAGGGGATGTCGTCGGGCAGGGCCAGCACCTGCAGGCGCAGGCACTCGGCGAGGTCCCTCGCGCACACGCCGATCGGGTCGAACTGCTGGATTCGCTTCAGCACCGCGATCAGCTCGTCGAGGTCGACCAGCGCCTCCGGGTCCGCATCCTCCGGCTCGTCGGCGTTCAGCCCGGTCAGCAGGTCCTCCAGGGGAACGGTGAGCATCCCGTCCGCATCGACGGCGTCGATGATGGCGGTAGCGATCATGCGGTCGCGGTCGGACATCGGCGTGAGATTGAGCTGCCAGAGCAGGTGCTCCTGCAGGGACTCTCCGGCGCTGTTGCGCTCCTCGAGACTCCAGTCGGACTCTTCCGAGCTGCCGCTGCCGACGGGTGTGGCCGGCTCGTAGATGTCGTCCCAGCTCGTATCCACCGGCAGATCCTCCGGGATCGACTCGTCGGCTGCCGTGTCGGCGGTGGCGGTACCGTCCTCGTCCGGGAGGTCGTCCGCGCTGGCGCTGACGGCGTCTTCCCAGTCCTCCGCGGCATCATCCGCCGATTCGTCCGCGTCGCGATCCTCGGCCGCATCCGCCGACACGTCCTCCTCGGGCTCTCCTGCCGGCTCCTCGATCTCGTTGCCGTCCGGCGCCGGCTCTTCCTCATCGAGCTCGAGCATGGGGTTGGACTCGAGCGTCTGCTGGATCTCCTGCTGCAGGTCCAGGGTGGAAAGCTGAAGCAGACGTATGGCCTGCTGCAGCTGAGGCGTCATGGTCAGCTGCTGGCCGAGTTTCAGTGAGAGTGTCTGCTTCATTGCCGATGTGCACCCATCAGAGGCTGAATGCGTCTCCCAGGTAAACGCTTCGCACCTGCTCGTTCTCGAGTATGGCACCAGGCTTGCCTTCGGCGATGATCTGTCCTGCGCTGACGATGTAAGCACGATCACAGATGTCCAGCGTATCGCGCACGTTGTGATCGGTGATCAGCACACCGATCCGTCGTTCCGACAGATCCCGGATCTCGCTCTTGATGTCCGCCACCGAAATCGGATCGACCCCGGCGAACGGTTCGTCGAGCAGCATGAACTCGGGCTCGGTGGCCAGCGCACGTGCAATCTCCAGGCGGCGGCGCTCCCCACCCGAGAGGCGCTCGCCGAGCGATTTGCGGACGCCCTGCAGGTGAAACTCGTCGAGCAGCTGCTCGAGGTGCTGCTTGCGCTGCTCACCGCCCAGCTCGCGGCGGAGCTCGAGGATAGCCATGATGTTGTCTTCGGTGGAAAGCTTGCGGAACACGCTCGCTTCCTGGGGCAGATAGCCGATGCCGGCGCGTGCGCGGATGTGCATCGGCGCGTTGGTCAGCTTGCGCGCCTCGAGGCTGATCTCGCCGGCGTCCGCGCGCAGCAGGCCGACGATCATGTAGAAGATGGTGGTCTTGCCGGCGCCATTCGGTCCGAGCAGGCCGACGATCTCGCCACTGTCCACGTGCAGGCTGACGTTCTCAACCGCGATCTTGTTCCGATACTGCTTGCGCAGATCGCGTGCTGTCAGTCTCGCCACCGCTATTGCTGCTCGTTTTCGTGATCCGGCGCCTGCGCCTGCCCGGGCGCCGCCGCTTCGGTTGCGGAAGGCTGCAGGACCATGCGCACGGGAGCATCTGCCTGCGCCGTGGCGTCGACGCGCCCGGCCACGATGTCGTAGACGATCAGATCGCCGGTCAGGGTGCTGCCCTCCTGCTCGAGATTGGCTTCGCCCTTCAGGTCCACGCGCTCGTCCTGGGTGTGATAGATGATGGTGAGCGCCTTCGCCTTGACCGGCGCTTCGCCGAGTTCGATCTGCTGCTGATAGTGTGCGGGCGTGTCGACCGCCGTGATCCGCACGACCTTCTTGCCGTCCTGCAGATCGATCGTCAGGGTCTCTGCGGTTACCCGGAGGGTGCCCTGGTCGACCTGCACCGACCCCCGGTAGATCACCCTGTTGCCGTTCTGATCGTACTCGACCGTGTCGGCCACGATGTGAATGGGCTGATCGGCGTCCTCGGG
>JASFLG010000064.1:0-12704 GCA_050118205.1 Pseudomonadales bacterium | reverse complement strand
ACGGGCGCCGACGAGCTGATGATCGCAAGCCAGATCTACGACCACGACGCCCGCCTGCACTCCTACGAGATTCTCGCGGCGGTGCACGAGCGTCTTCGTGCGGCAGCTGCGGCGCCCGGCTCGGCGGCTACCCGGTAACGATGCCTGCCCGGGCAAGCTCCGCAAGAAGCGGTTCGAGCTGCCGCTCGTAGCGGCGCCAGCGACCCACGCTGCGCGTGTGCGGCGCCTCGCGGACCTGCACGGCGCTCGCCGTCGACACCGCACCGGACTGCTCGTGGAACTGGAGGCAGGCGTCCTCCCAGGGCAGGCCCAGATAGTCGATGAGCCGCCGCGCGTTGGGCTCCAGGTCCGCTGCCACCGACTCATACGCCACGTCGAGAAAACGACCCGGAAACCGCTCGCGCCACACCGCCATCAGCCGGTGATAGCGCACATAGTGACGTGCCATCTCGCCAAGGTCGTAGGAATGGGGGTAGGCATCGGCAAAGAGCTGTTTGAAGCTGGCGAAACAGGCGTCCACGGGGTCGCGCACCAGGTGCACGATCCGGGCGTTGGGTAGCGCCGCCAGAATCAACGGAATGTAACGGTAGTTCGAAGGCAGCTTGTCGACGAAGCGACCGCCCTCACCACGAAAGCGGCGTGTCACCTGAAGATATGCCTCGCCCACCGCACGCAGATCGAGCCCGGCCGCGCGCTCGTAGAGCTCGGCCGAGAACCGGCCCGGCACCTCCGCATCGATCACCCGGCGCAGCGAGAGAGCGAACTGCTGCAGCTCGCCGGCCGAGGTGACCCGGGAGTGACTGGTGATGATGCGTTCCACCAGCGTCGTACCCGTGCGCGGCAGGCCGACCACGAAGATCGGCGCCGGGTCCCCCGCACCGGGCGGTCGGGTGGCCAGCCAGTCCGGCGTGTAGAGCCGCTCCGCGGCCTCGAAGGCAGCGGCTTCCGCCGCCTCGTCGAAATCGAGCGTCGCACGACGGGCCTTTGCGCCGCGGGCGAAAGCCTCGAACGCGCGCTCCCACTCCTCGAGATCCTCGAGCTCCTTGCCGAGCGCATAGTAAAGAAAGGCGAACTCGTGCCCCGTGCGGTTGCCACGGGCGATCTCTTTGACAAGCGCTTCCACATGTCTGCGATCGGTCGCCCGCCGGCAACCCGCCAGCAGCCAGTGAGCCTGCGCGTTGCCAGGATGCGCGGCAAGCGTGCCTTCCAGCACCTGCTGAGCCGCCGCCATCTCGCCGAGAAACACCAGGCTGTTGGCCAGGTTCACCTGTATCCCGGGATTTCCGGGCTGCAGGGCGAGCGCCCTCGTGTACCAGTCCCGGGCGGCACTCTGATCGCCCAGCTGGGTGTAGACCGTCCCGATCGTGTCCATCACCAGCGGCTCGTCGCCGACGTGGGCGGCCGCTTCGGCGAGCGCCCGATCCGCCCGATTGGGCTGCCCGGCGCGAACGAACAGGCGCGCAAGCAGGGACCACGCGGCCGCATGCCGGGGGGCCAGGCGCGTCACCGACCCAAAAGCGCGCAGGGCCGTCGCACGATCGTTGGTCTCCATAGCCGCCAGGCCGACCAGAAAATGGGCTGGCACGCACGTCCGGTCGAGCGCAAGCGCGGCCCGGCAGTGACTGGCCACCTCCGCAAACTGCCGGCGACCCAGTGCGGTGAAGCCCCGGCGGACGTGCTCGGCGATCTCGGGGGTGTTCGTCATCGGTCTGCTTTGCAAGCCATCAGGCCAGGCCATCAGTTCAACGCGCGGCACGTGGCGTGCGTGCGCCTTCACGTGTACAGTCCCCGCGTGCTCAGGGAACCAGAACGTCTATGCTAGCCGAATTGTCGGAGCGCCGGGGGGGCGTCCCGGAGGTCGGCTACGAGGACTCCTGGTACCACCACACCGCGCGTGAGTTGACCGCCTACCCTGCTCTGACCGAGCGCCTCCATGCCGACGTGTGCGTCATCGGCGCCGGCTACACCGGTATCTCGGCCGCCATGGAGCTCGCCGAACGCGGCTTCTCCGTGGTGGTTCTCGAAGCGCATCGGGTGGGAGCCGGCGCTTCCGGCCGGAACGGTGGCGTGCTCGGCATGGGGCAGCGCAAGGATCAGGATGAGCTGGAGAAGTGGCTGGGCGACGAGCTCGCCGGCCGACTGTGGCAGCTCGCCTGCGAGGCCAATGCGCTGGTCAGAGAGCGCGTGAATCGGTTCGAGATCCACTGCGACCTGACCGACGGTGAGCTGCATGCCGCGCACCGCGAGCGTCACGCCCGGGCTCTGTGGGACTACGCCGAGCATCTGGAGAAGCGCTACGGCTACACGGACCATCGGCCCGTGAGCGCCGAGGAGATGCGCGACATGCTCGGCACGGACCGTTTTTTCGGAGGCTATCTGGACCATCGGGCCGGCCACCTGCACCCGCTGAATCTCGCGCTCGGGCAGGCGCGGGCCGCCGCCGGGCTCGGGGTACGTATCTTCGAGTCGTCGCGGGCGCTCGGCTGTTCCGAGGAGGGCGGCCGGGTCGTGGTCAACACCGTCGAGGGAGAAGTCAGTGCCGAATGGCTGGTGCTGGCCTGCAACGGCTATCTGGGTGACCTCGGCCGCGCATTCGAGCGCTACCAGATGCCGATCAACAACTTCATGCTCGCCACCGAGCCGCTGGGCGAGGCGCGGGCACGACGGATCAACCGGGACAATGTGGCGGTGGTGGACACCCGCTTCGTCGTGAACTACTTCCACAACTCGCCCGACCACCGTCTGCTGTTCGGCGGCGGCGAGAACTACTCGAGCCGATACCCGCGTGACATCAAGGGCTTCGTCCGGCAGCACATGCTCGAGGTCTACCCCGATCTCGAGGACGTTGCCATCGAGTTCGGCTGGGGTGGAACCCTTGCCATTACGCTCAGACGCATGCCCCATTTCGGTCGCGCCACGCCGAAGGTGTATTACGCCCAGGGATACTCCGGCCACGGTGTCGCCATGGCGAATCTCGGCGGCAAGCTGGTGGCTGAGGCCATCGCCGGACAGGCGGAGCGCTTCGATCTCTTCGCCGGGCTGAAGCACGTGCCATTTCCCGGAGGCAGGCTGCTGCGCTGGCCGGCGCTGGTTGCCGGCATGCTCTACTACTCTATGCTCGACCGCTTCTGATCCCGACGCTCGGCCTCAGACGGACGTCTCCCCGCGGGCGTCCTCGAGCCGCTCCTCGCGCCACTCGAAAACGTTCATCTCGATGAACACGAAGGCCACGAGCCACAGGAACGCATCCCAGAAATCGAGAAAAGTGCCCTCCACGCCCCAGTAGACAGCGGCGCCGAACAGCACCGTGTACATCACGTATTTGGCGTAGCGGCTGAATGCGAGCCAGCGCCCGATCAGGGCGTGGTGCTCCTGGAGACGCACATCGAGTTCCAGCACGGCGACCACCAGCAGCCACGTTGCCGCGTTGACCACGTCCACCCAGGCCAGCCGCAGCGTGTCGAGCCATACCGCCGGGGCCGCGACGATGGCGGCGCCATCCAGGCGGTACACCTCGGGCAGACGCGCAAGCCCCGTGCAGCTTCCGGCGTCGAGCGGCTCGTACTCATCGAGCGCGAGCAGCACGGAGTAGCCGTCCAGATGACACACGCCGGCCGCAGAGACCGGCATGTAGCCGTACAGCGCGATCACCTTAGCCACGTAGCCGAGGAAGGCATAGACGATGGAGACATAGCAGACCACCCGCAGCACGTGCAGTCCTGTGGTGAGGGGCGGCTTCAATCTGTCATCGGGAATCTGGTAGGTCTCCAGCTCGAAGAGCAGCAGCAGGACCACCCAGGCCAGCGTATCGATGCTGGCCGCAAAGGCGGTGAAGATCTCGCCGGCGGGCACACCACCGCCGAACACGTAGGCCGACGCTTCCCACTCGTCTTCGAAGAACAGCGCCAGGTTGATCGCGAGCAGAACGTAAACCGTGAACTTGAACCACTCGTGCCAGGCCGGCCATCGACTGCGAGCGGCGGTTCCGGTCATCCGGAGGCGCTCAGGGTGTGTTGATGCGGTAGTGGCGCGCCGTGGCATCGAGCGCAGCGCGCAGACGCTCGACGAGGAGGTCGATTTCCTCCCGGGTGCACACGAGGGGCGGCGCGGAGACCACCGCATCGCCGATGGCGCGAACCATGAGGCCGTTTCCGATGGCAGCATCGCGACAGAAGAACGAGCCGGCCGACTCTGGTGCGAGCGGCGTCCGGGTCGGCTTGTCGCGCACGAGCTCCACCGCAGCCAGCATGCCCCGGGTTCTCGTCTCGCCGACGATCGGATGGTCGGCGAGGCTTGCCCAGCGCTCCGCCAGGTACGGCGCCAGATCCCCTGCCGCCGCCCCGATCACGTTGTCGTCGCGAAATATCCCGATCGTCGCAACCCCTGCGGCCGCGCAGACCGGATGCCCGGAGTAGGTGAAGCCGTGCGTGAACTCGCCACCGCCGGCGAGCAGCACGTCGGCGACCCGGTCACCCACGGCCACGCCGCCCAGAGGCTGATAACCGTTGGTGACCGCCTTGGCGAACGTCATCAGGTCCGGCTCGAATCCGAATGTCTCGCAGCCGAACCAGCTGCCCGTGCGGCCGAAGCCACAGATCACCTCGTCGCTGATCAGCAGCACGTCTCGCTCGCGGCAGATCTTCGCCACCTCGGGCCAGTAGCTGTCCGGCGGGATGATCACGCCACCCGCGCCCTGAATCGGCTCGGCGATGAAAGCCGCTACCCGCTCGGCCCCGATCTCGTCGATCTTCTCCGCCAGCTCGCCCGCCACCTGCCGACCAAACGCGCCCGGGTCCGTGTCACCGCCCTCCCGGTACCAGTACGGCTGCGCGACGTGCTCCACGTAGGGCAGACGCAGAAACTGCTTATGCATGGCAGCCATGCCGCCGAGGCTCGCCGCCCCAATGGTGCTCCCGTGATAGGCGTTTCTGCGCGCAATGATGATCTTCTTCTGCGGCCGGTCGGTGAGATCGAAGTAGCGGTGCACCAGCCGGATGTTCGTGTCGTTCGCTTCCGAGCCGGAGTTGGTAAAGAAGAAGTGGTTGAACTGATCAGGCGTCACCTCACGAAGCAGTCCCGCGAGCTCAATGGCCGGCTCCGTGGAGCACCTGAAGAAGCTGTTGTAGTACGGGAGCCGGTTGAGCTGGTCGGTGATGGCAGCAACGATGCGCGGCTGGCTGTAGCCGAGACTCGTGCACCATAGGCCGGACATGCCGTCCAGGAGCTCGTTGCCATCGCTGTCATAGATGTAGACACCCTCTGCCCGGGAGATCACCCGGCCACCCCGGTTCGCGTACTCTGACAGGTCAGTGAACGGATGCAGGTGAGCAGATCTATCCAGGCTCTGCCACTCGTTGGTCTTCCTGCGGCTCATGGCTGCTCCGCGTCGACGGGACTGTCACTCGCGGAACGTCGATAGACCGGCTTGCCGTCGAACCAGGTCTCGATCACCTGAGTATCACCGATGGTGGCCGCCAGGCCATGCCGGTCCAGCTCGACGATGTCCCGATCGAGGACCGCGAAGTCGGCCCGCTTGCCCGGTTCCAGAGATCCGGTGAGGTCCGCCTGATCCAGGAGGCGCGCGCCGTTGATGGTGTAGGCGTCGATGGCGTCCAGGATATCCAGCCGCTCGGCGGCGTTCAGCGGTCCTTCGCCGGCGTTCCGCGTCACCGCCATCTCGATGTTGAGGAAGGGCCGCGCGTCGTCAACCTCCACCGGCGCATCGGAACCCGCCGCGATGATGCCGCCCGCCTCGAGAATGCTCTCGGCGGGGTAGACCTGGCGGTAGTAGTAGCTGTCCTCGTAGAGCGCATCGAGGCTCGGCAGCTTCTCGATGAAGGGGATCACGGTAAGGTCATACTCGTAGGCTCGCACCGCCCAGGCAAAGGTGAACGCAAGCGGAATCTTGAGGCGCCCGAGGCGCACCACCTCTTCCGGTGCCACGAGCTGCAGGTGCGCAATGCTGTGGCGATTGGTGGTCACGTCCGGCGGCGTGACCGCCTCGATGGCATCCACTGCAGAGCGCACCGCCCGATCGCCGATGGCATGCAGGTGCACGGCAAAACCTGCCGCGTCTGCCGCCGCCACGAATGCCCTGGTGACGGAATCGGGAAAGCTGAGTACCCCGTTGCCCGTTACCGCGTCCTCGTCGTAGCCGAGGAGGGAGATCTCGCCGTGCTCCATGTCGATGTCGAATCTGGGCATATGGTAGTCGGCGATCTGGGCCCCGTTCGGCAGCGTTGGGGGGTCGGCGAGAATGTCGCCTTCCAGCACACCGTCGACGAAGTACTTCAGGCGATTGGCCTCTATGTTGGGCACGTCCGCGTACCGGTCCCGGACCTCGCTCGCCGTGGCGATGAGACGTTCCGTATCGAGCGTGCCATCCGGATTCATGAAGTCTTCCGGCGGGTACAGCTGGGCGAGGTGAATGCGCAGGGTCAGCGGACCCTGCGCCAGCAGCGCATCGTAGAGCGGCGCCAGCGCTGGCGAGAACGCGGCTTCCTGGATGGACGTGATGCCTTCTTCATTCAGCCGCTGCGGGATCTGACCCACATGCGGGATCAGCGCCGGTATATCGCCGTCGAGGATCCACGGGGCGTCCAGAATCTTCGGCACCCCCTCGTTGATGGCGCCGTTCGGCTCCCCGCTCCGGTCCACGCCGACGAACGGCTTCAGCGCAGGGAAGTCGGTGGCCAGCGTCGCCGCGGAGAGTCCCACCCGTTCGCCGGATGCGTTCCGCGCTCGCGCGAGGCCGGCACTGTTCGTGGCGTAGTGATGCCCGTCGTTGCCGAGCAGAATGATCGGGTGCTCGGCCGATGCCGCGTCCAGAGCGTCCCTGAGGTTGCGCAGGTTGCCGCCGGGGCGGTTGTTCTCGGAGAAGTTCCACTGGCTGACCGCGAGCCACGCACCAGGCGCCACATCGAGTCGTTCCACGCAGTCACCCACGAACACCGAAAGTGCTTCCAGGCTCATCGCCTGGCTGTCCAGGTTGCAGTGGTCGTAACGGATGATGCCCGCCGGATGAATGTGCGAATCGATCAGTCCCGGTATGACCAGACGGCCTTCGAGGTCGTGCACCTCCGTCGAGTCCCCGATGTAGCCGCGGATCGTCTCGTCCGATCCCACCGCGACGATATCCGTGCCGCGCACGGCCATGGCCTGGGCGAAGTTCTGAGCCGCATCGGCCAGATAGAGATGACCGTTCACGAACACGTGATCGGCAGACGGCGGCGTCGGTGGCGACCCCTCCCGCGCGGGATCGCAACCTGCGAGCCACAGGCAACACAGCGCCGGCAGCAGGCGCGAAAGCCACGATGACTGCATACGCCTGCCCGTCAGTCGAATTCCCAGCCGAAGCGGACACCCGCCGTTCGCACCCGGCTGGGGCCGATCGCGTGACCCGGAATGATGCCGGACGCGGACGAGGTGAGGTCGTAGTAGCGCTCATCGGTCACGTTCTCGACGTAAGCCTGCACGTGCCAGCCGCTGTTCGCCCGATACCCGGCACGGACGGTCATATCCACGTAGCCGGGATTCTTGAAGGCCGGATCGAGCAGCTGACCACCGTAGGTCTTGGTCTGCCCGAAGGCTTCGAGCCGCCCGAACCACTCGCCCTGCCGGCCCGCCGGGAACGTCCCCTGCAGGGTGGCGCCGAAGCTCAGCTCCGGCTGGACCGCCAGACGGTTGCCTTCGCAGGCATCCGAACCGTCACACAACGCGACCTGGGCCTGTGTGACCTCGCTGTCTGCCCAGGCACCGGACAGGTAGACGTCCCAGTAGGAACCGAGCACGAGCTGCAGCGTGCCTTCCACGCCCCAGCCCTTGACCTTGCCCGCGTTGTCCACCCGGATGCCGCCCCCGCCACCGGGGACGATCACCTGCAGGTCCTTGTAGTCGTAGTAGTAGACGTTCGACGTCAGGAACGCCCCACCGTCGAGGAACGTACCCTTGAGACCGATCTCGTAGGAAATCGAGTTCTCCGGATCGAAGTCGTCCGGCCGGGCATCGTCCTGGGTCACATCCGTGGTGCCGAACGGCGGGTCCGGATTCAGCGCGAAGCTGCCGAAGCCGCCGGACTTGTACCCCCAGGTCACGCTCGCAAAGGTCATCCAGTCTTCGGCCGGGTAGTAGCGCACCAGCACCCGCGGCGTCAGATCGTCCCAGCTCTTCTTCGCCTTGAGCGGCCCGTCGGTGGTGAAGCCGAGGGCGAAATAAGGGCCGAGCAGGCTGTCCACGGGCAGCGCGTGGTTCGAGAACTTCTTCCGGTCGTAGGTGTAGCGGAGGCCGACGCTGGCTTCGAGGCGGTCGCTGAAGGCGTAGGTCAGATCGCCGTAGGCACCCCAGCCCGTGTAGGTGCCCTTGACCCGGTTCGATTCCACCAGCCCTTCCGCGATCGGCGTGAAAGGATAGCCGTAGTAGTACTGGAAGTAGTCGTTGCAATCCGCGAAGCCGTAGTACGTGACGTAGTAGTCACACATGGTCTCCTCGTCCGCGACCTGCGTGAACAGCGTGTCGATGGTCTCGCGGTAGAACGACACACCACCGTACCAGGTGAGCGGGCCGGAACCGTTGGAGATCAGCCGGAATTCCTGCTCGATGTAGTCACCACTCTGATCCTGCAGGTAGTTGTTGATCACCAGCGGCGAGCCGTCGAAGTCCTCCGCGTAGTAGTACGTGTGGTCCTTGTAGCCGGTGAGCGACTTGAAGGTCACCGCGCCCAGGTCGTGCTCGATGTCGAGCCCCACCGTGAGGACCTTGGCGTGGTCATCCTCACCGCTCGAGAGGTCGCTGTCGGAATCGTACGGACCGCCCGCAAGCTCCACCCCGAAGAGGTCCTGAAGCGTTTCCCACGAGTCGCCCGCCTCGATGGCGCGATAGATGGAGCCCGACTTCTGCCGGTCCTCGTACTCCACCATGAGGTTGACGTCGGTGCGGTCCCACTGACCGCGCAGGGACACCCGGGCCGCAGACTTGTCGTAGCTGATCAGATCCGGACGCGACGGATCGTAGGCGTCTTTGACGTAGCCGTTTTCTTCGGAATGGTAGAGCGCCACGCGTGCGGCCACATTGTCGCTCATCACCACGTTGAAGGCGCCTTCGGCATTGAAGTGATGACGCTCTCCCAGGTCGAACAGAATGTAGCCGTCCGCGCCGTCGAAGTTCGGACGTCGGGTGTAGACGCTGACCGCCCCGGCGATGGTGTTCCGTCCGAACAGAAAACCCTGCGAGCCGCGCACCACTTCGGCCCGCTCCATGTCGTAGAAGCTCGTCACCACCGAGCCGTTCCGGCCCTGATACAGCTCGTTCTTGAAGAAGCCGATGGACGGATCGCCGCCCACACCGAAGTCCAGCGTATAGATGCCGCGGATGTTGAGCAGGTCGATGAAGCTGTCCTTGGAGTTGCCGTTCATCCCCGGCGTGTACAGCGCCAGGTCCTTCACGTCCTCCATGTTCACTTCCTGGATGAAGTCGCCGGTGAACGCGGAGATGGCGAGCGGCACGTCCTCGATCGCTTCCTCGCGCCGCTGAGCGGTGACCAGGACTTCCTCGATCGCGCCTTCGGCGGCCGGAGCCGGCATCGCATTCATAGCGGTCGCCAGGGTAATGGCGGAAATGGACCCGGTCAGGATGCCTTTGCCCGAGCGCTCGAAGAACGGGACATCCTGCTGCCGGGACACCCTTGGTCTCGTCTTGCTGGCCACTGCTGATCCTCTCTCCAGTTGGAACAGTTGTCGACTGTCGTTCTTGTCGCGACTGCCAGGATGAGAGCACATCCCAAAAGACCCTGCAACGACCCGGAGGTGATGCCGTGCAAGGCACGAATCCGCGTTCTAGACTCCAGGGGCTCCAGATCGGCAGGAAGACATCACGCAGATGAACGACGACAACCCGCACTTCCAGCGCGTCCCGGACCGGCAGGCAGCCGCTGCCCTGCTCGACTTCGAGCCGAGCACGCTCCGCCACACCGCGGGGTACGAGATCGAGTCGCTATCCGTGCACCTCCTCGATCACCGGAAGCGCGAGCTGCCCCCGCGGGCGCGATCGCTGGAAGCGCACTACGGGGCGTTCGTCTTCAGCCAGAAGCGGTGCACCCCCACCGAAGCCGCGCGGCTCGCGCTGTCGGAGCGCTACGGCAGCGCCCCGAAAGAGGCGCGGATCGCCGGACATCCCGGACGCGTCTACGATCTCGGGGAGGAGGTGGCGCCCGACGACATCGACGGTCGCCCTCCCGCCGTGGTCGTCTGGCACGACGGGGATATGTTCTACCTCATTGCCAGCGACCGGCTTCCCGCCAGCACCCTGGCGGCGATCGCGGCATCCATCGACGCGGGTTAGCCGCCGGTCCCGGACCGGTCAGCGACTCTTCGGCTCCGCATCCCGGTAGCGGATGCTCCGCCACAGGCCGATCGCGCTGATGGTCAGCCACGCGATCTCGATGATGAAGGACGACAGGTTGAAGTCGATGCTGAGCGACACCAGGATCAGTACGGCACCAAGGGCATTCAGCGCCGAGAACACGACCATGGTCGTGTTCATGCGCCCGAGCTGCAGCAGCAGGTAGGTGCCGAGCACGCAGGCTACCCCCAGATTGCCGACGAAGTCGTGCCACTCGTAACTCACCAACCTGCTCCCGCGTCCATTGCAGAGCAGCACTCTAGCGCACCCCGCGACCGGGATGCTCGCCCGTGCGCATCCGGGTAGCATGCGCTGACACGATACACAGGGGGAAGACACGTGATTCTCGACTACGACAAGCTGGACCCGGAGCTCAGACCGGCCCTCGACGCCATGCCGCCGCTGGAGATCACCCGCGAGAACGTCGCCCAGATCCGCGAGCTGATGGCCGCTCAGCCGCGGCCCCCGTCCAGGGTGGAGGTCAGCACGGACACCGCCACGGTGCCCACCACCGATGGCAACGTAGACGTGTTCATCTACCGGAAGTCGAGCCGGCCTGCGCAGCCCGCCCTGCTCTGGATTCACGGTGGTGGCTACATCATTGGCAGCGCCGACGATGAGCGCGCCCGGGTCATCGCCGGCACGCTGGACATCACCGTTGTCTCGGTGGACTACCGCCTGGCCCCAGAGCATCCGTTTCCGGCGGGCCCGGAGGACTGCTACGCGACCCTCGAGTGGATGCGGCACGAAGCCGGCCCACTCGGCATCGATCCCGACCGGATCGCCATGGGTGGCGCCAGCGCCGGGGGCGGCATGACCGCCGGTGTTGCGCTGATGAACCGGGATCGGGCCAACCACCCGCTGAAGCTCCAGATGCTGCTGTACCCGATGATCGACAATCTGCACGACACCGAGTCGGGTCAGTACGAGAATCACCCCATCTGGAACCAGGGTACGTCGTTCCGGGCCTGGGAGATGTACCTGAACGGCACACCACGGGAAGCGGCGTCGCCTTATGCCGCGGCCGCCCGCGCCACGGAGCTCACGGGGCTGCCGCCGACCTACATCTGCGTCGGCACGGAAGACCTGTTCCGCGACGAGGACGTGGAGTACGCGCGACGGCTGATTGCCGCGGACGTGCCATGCGAGCTCGCACTGTTCCCGGGGCTTTATCACGGCGGCGACATGTTCGTCCCCGACGCTGCCATCAGCCGGCGACTGCAGCGAAGCTTTCTGGCGGCGCTCGGCGACGCCCTGAGCTGACGGCCGTCAGGGCGCGACCGCCCGCGCGGCTGCGACCATCGTCCGACGGGTGACCTCGAAGCGATCCTCCCCCCACGGCATGGGCATGAGCACCGGGTGCTCTACACCCGCATCCACGTAGCTTCGAACGAAGTCGGTCACCTCGTCTTCGGCGCCGATGAAGTTGATGGCCTGAATCATCCGCTCGGAGATTGCCGCAAGGGCGCCATCGCGGTCTTTCTCCGCCTGGCGGGCACGCAGGGCATCCACCTCATCGCCGTAACCGGCCGTGCGGAACATGCGGGCATAGCCGTCCGCCATGGCGTAGTTGAAGAGATCCCGCCGGGCCGAGCCCGCGGCCCGTTCGAAGTCCGCCACCGCCGCGTGCACGTAGGCGAAGATCTTCGCGTTGCCGCCCTCGCGGACCTGGGCCACGGAATCGGGCACGTGCGATGCCGGCAGGTAGTTCAGAAGCACGCCGTCGGCGATCCGACCGGCAAGGCGCAGCATCTGCGGGTTGAGCGCGGCCATGACGATCCTCGGCCGGCGCTCGCCGAGCCTGACCCCGAGACGGAAACGCTTCACCTGCCAGAAGTCGCCCTCGAAGTTGACCACCTCGCCGGAGAGGCACTCGCGCAGGAGGGCGACGTATTCCCGCATCATGGCGATGGGGCGGTCGGCTACCGACGCCCCGTGCTGGCGGAGGATGCCTGGTGCAGAGACGCCCACGCCGAGCCAGACCTCGGCCTCCGGGCTCATGGCCTGCAGGGTAGAAGCGGACATGGCAGCCAGTGTCGGCGTGCGCAGCTGAACCGGCACGATGCCGGTGCCGAGATCGAGCTCGGGCGCCACCGCGGAGACACCGCCGAGCAGCGTGAACGCGTCCGTGCCGGTAGCCTCCACCGTCCACAACGAACGATAACCCAGCTCCCGGGCAAGCGTGGCCACGTCAAGAACGCCGCGCGGACCGAGCACGGCCAGACTGCCGAAAGTGACGCCGAGAGGAACGTTTGCCTGACTCATGAGTGCGTGTCCATTGGATGCCGTGGGGCCGATAGATTAACGTC
>JASFLG010000063.1:0-12729 GCA_050118205.1 Pseudomonadales bacterium | reverse complement strand
GGGCCGGTCTCGAAGCGGACCCGCCGCCGAGGCTCGAGGCGCCGCTGTCCCAGCGTCAGGGCGAAATCTCCAGAGCGCTCAGGGCCCTTGCCCGTGCCGAGGCAGAACGACGGGACATGTCTCAGGAACTCCTCGCCAGAAAGCGTGATGTGGAGGGCTGCATACGTCACTTCGAGGCGACCGGCGAGCTGTCGGAGGCGTACTCGGGGTGGCGCGAGGCGCTGGTCGGGGAGCCATTCCGCCGCGTTCTCGCGCGGTTGGCGGGCCAGGCCTGATTGCCGGCCTGGGAAGGTCGACGGGACGACGCGAACGGATCAGAATGCCGACATGAGCAGTGGACGAAGCGGTGCGCGTCTGGTCAAGGTGTACAAGACCCGACGCCAGTCGGACATGTACCTGTACGTGGATCACCAGGACGATCTGGAGCGTGTGCCGGAGGCGCTGCTGTCACGGTTCGGCGAGCCGGAGCTGGTCCTGTCGCTGAGCCTCACCGCCACGCGCAAGCTGGCACGGGCCGATGCGGCGGACGTCCTGTCGGCGCTGGACGATCCCGGCTACTTTCTGCAGATGCCACCGGCGGACGGGGGTGTGGACGCGGAGATCGAGCGCAATCGGTCGCGCCGGAACCAGGATTGAGCCGATGGCCTTCTGGGAAGAGAAGACGCTTCAAGAGATGACCACCGAAGAGTGGGAATCCCTCTGCGACGGTTGTGCCCGCTGCTGCATGATCAAGCTGGAGGACGAGGACAGCGGTGCCATCCATCACACGGCTCTGGTCTGTCACCTGCTCGATACCGAGACCTGCCGCTGCACCCGCTACCCCGAACGGCACGAGCTGGTGCCGGACTGCATCGAGTTTACGGCCGACCTGGCTGCCGCCCTGCGCTGGCTGCCGACCACGTGTGCATACCGGCGGGTAGCGCAAGGGCTGCCGCTGTTGCCCTGGCACCCGCTGGTCTCCGGCCGTTCCGAGTCCGTGCACGAGGCTGGCATCAGCGTCCGCGACCGGGTGATTCCGGAGAATCTGGTGCACGAGGATGAAATCGAGGAACACGTGGTGCACTGGGTGGAAACGTGAGCTACACGATCGCTTGGGTAGTCGCCATCGGTGCCGGTGCGGTCGGCTGGGTGGGCCTCTTCTTTCTCACCCGGTCGGTGCGCCCCGACCTGCTTCGATGGCTGCTCAGGGTGCTGCCGCCGCTGCTGCTGCTGGTGCCCGCGCCGGTGCCCGGATACGCCGGGTACATCGCGCCGGCATTCGTGGTCTTCGTCTTCGAGACCGTGTTTCAGGCCCACGGACGACCGGCGGCGGCAATCCTCATCCTCGTTGTGACCGGCGCCGTCGGTGCGCTGGTCACGCTGCTCCTGACGCGCGCCAGACGTCCGAAAAAGACCCCTGAAAGTGCGGCTAACTGATTGAATTCAATGTATAATTGCTTTTCAGGCACGGCGCCGTCAGGTCCCGGTGGGCTAAGTTCTTGTCCGGCTCCGACACGTCAATTAAAGTAACTCGCTTTGCCCCTCGGGAAGACTGCATGATTTTCGATAGCACAGAAACCTATATTTCGACCGATGAGCTCAGCATGGCCGTGGACGCAGCGGTCAAGCTCGAACGGCCGTTGCTGGTCAAAGGTGAGCCCGGCACCGGCAAGACCATGCTCGCGGAAGAAGTGGCCAATTCACTTGGCATGCCGCTGATTCAGTGGCACATCAAGTCCACGACCAAGGCGCTCAACGGGCTTTATGAATACGACGCGGTCTCCCGTCTGCGCGATTCGCAGCTCGGTGACGAGCGGGTCAGAGACATCCGGAACTACATCAAAAAGGGCAAGCTCTGGGATGCCTTCGAGGCGGACGAGAAGGTCGTGCTGCTGATCGACGAGATCGACAAAGCGGACATCGAGTTCCCTAACGACCTGCTTCAGGAGCTCGACCGGATGGAGTTCTTCGTCTACGAGCTCGGCGAGACGATCAAGGCCAAGCATCGCCCCGTGGTCATCATCACCTCGAACAACGAGAAGGAGCTGCCGGACGCATTCCTGCGACGGTGCTTCTTCCACTACATCAATTTCCCTGACCGGGAAACGATGCAGCAGATCGTGGAAGTCCACCATCCGAGCATCAAGAAGGACCTGGTCAAGGAGGCGATGGAGATCTTCTTCGACGTGCGCAAGGTGCCGGGACTGAAGAAGAAGCCGTCCACATCGGAGCTCATCGACTGGCTGAAGCTGCTCATGGCAGACGACATTCCGGATGAGATTCTGACGAATCGCGATCCGTCCAAGGCCATCCCGCCGCTTTATGGCGCGCTGGTCAAGAACGAGCAGGACGTGCACCTGCTCGAGCGGCTGGCATTCATGAACCGGCGTGACAGCCGCGGCTGAGCACGTACGCGAGCAGAGACCAGACACTAGAGAGCGATAGACATGCTGATCAACTTCTTCCTCACCCTCAGGAAGTACAAGGTGCCGGTCACGATCCGTGAGCTCATGGATCTGATTACCGCGCTGCAGCATCGCATCGTTTACGCGAACGTCGATGATTTCTATCTGATATCCCGCACCTGCCTGGTGAAGGACGAGAAGAACTACGACAAGTTCGACCGTGCGTTCGCTGCCTACTTCAAGGGCCTGGAGGACCTGCACGGGTTGCTTGAGTCGCTGATCCCGGACGAGTGGCTCAGACGAGAGTTCGAGAAGTCGCTCACCCCGGAGGATCTGGAGAAGATCGAGTCCCTCGGCGGCCTGGAGAAGCTGATCGAAGCCTTCCAGAAGGCCAAGGAAGAGGCCGAGAAGGCCGAGGCGGAACAGGGCAAGGAAGGAGAAGAAGGCCAGGAAGGCGATGCGGATCGTCAGGGCAAGAAAGGCCCCAACGGCGAAGGTCGCGGCAAGAAGAAGAAGGCCAAGAAGGTCTGGGACCAGCGCCAGTACAAAAATCTCGACGATTCGGTGGAGATCGGCACACGCAACATCAAGATGGCTCTGCGCCGGCTGCGCAAGTTCGCGCGCACGGGTGCGGATGAAGAGCTGGACATGGACAACACCATCCGCTCTACCGCCCACAACGGCGGCATGCTCGACATCCGGATGCGACCCGAGCGCAAGAACACGGTCAAGGTCCTGCTGATGCTCGACATCGGTGGTTCCATGGATTCCCACGTGAAGGTCTGCGAGGAGCTGTTCTCCGCCACGCGCACGGAGTTCAAGCACCTGGAGAGCTTCTACTTCCACAACTTCATCTACGAGTCCGTGTGGAAGGACAACCGCCGCCGCATGAACGAGCGGATTCCCACCTGGGAAGTCCTCAACAAGTACGGTCCGGACTACAAAGTGGTGTTCGTGGGCGACGCCACCATGGCGCCTTACGAGATCACCCACGCCGGCGGAAGCGTAGAGCACTGGAACGAAGAGCCTGGTGCGTTGTGGATGGCTCGCTTCACCGAGTTCTACGACAAGCTGGTGTGGATCAACCCCACCCCGCAGGAGACCTGGGAATACTCCTCCTCCGTATCCATGATTCAGCAGATGGTGGAAGGGCAGATGTATCCGCTCACCATTCGTGGTCTGGAAGAGGGGATGACGGCACTGTCCAAGTAGTCGGGTCGATCTCCAGGCAGGGAAGGCTTAGAGCCGGGCCCGACACCTCGCGATCGTCGGACCCGGTCAGCCCCGCCGGTTACCGCCGGCGAGTTGGCACGCCTGTCGACACCAGTCCAGCTGATCGCGCACCAACATGAATCGCACTGTAATCTGTCACGCGACGCACTTTGTATCGCCCCGGTAATCGGCTTTGGGTGGCGTTGTGAACGAGTCCTCAGCGTTCCCCGGTGCGGGCGAGCTCAAGCTCACCTTCCCCGCGGAACTTCCGATCACAGAGCACGTGGAGAAGATCCGCGATCTCGTCACGCGCCACCAGGTGGTGGTCGTGGCTGGCGAAACGGGCTCCGGTAAAACGACGCAGCTGCCGAAGATCTGCCTGGCCGCGGGTCTCGGCGCGGGGCGCATGATCGCGCACACCCAGCCGCGCCGGCTGGCGGCGCGGGCCGTGGCTGCCAGGATCGCCGAAGAGCTTTCCGTTCCCCTCGGCCGCGAGGTGGGATTCGCGGTCCGCTTCACCGATGCCGTGAGCGACGAGACCCGGGTGAAGCTCATGACCGACGGGCTTCTGCTCACGGAGATCCGTCGCGACAAGCTCCTCGATCGCTACGACTGCGTGATCATCGACGAGGCGCACGAGCGCAGCCTGAATATCGATTTCCTGCTCGGCTATCTGAAGGGCGTGCTGAAGAAGCGGCGGGACCTCAGGCTCGTCATCACCAGCGCGACCATCGATGTCGAGGCCTTCGCGAAACACTTCGGCGATGCGCCGGTGGTGGAGGTGAGCGGTCGCACCTACCCGGTGACGGTGCGCTATCTGGACGAGGAGGACGCAGCGGGGGATCCCAACGAGGTGCTGCTGCGTACGCTCGAGGACATCGAGACGGGCCCCCAATCGGGTGCGCGGGACATCCTGATGTTTCTGCCGGGCGAGCGGGAGATACTCGAGACCGCGCGATTCCTGCGTCGCACCATGGGCGAAAGGCTCGAGGTGCTGCCGCTCTACGCGCGCCTGTCCGCGGCCGATCAGCAGCGGGTATTCCGCCCGGGCCGGCAGCGGCGCATCGTGTTGGCCACCAACGTGGCCGAGACTTCGCTGACCGTGCCGAACATCGGCTACGTGATCGACACCGGGCTCGCCCGGGTCAGCCGCTATTCCTTCCGTTCGAAGCTCCAGCGGTTGCCGGTGGAAGGCGTGTCCCGGGCGAGCGCAGAGCAGCGGGCCGGGCGCTGCGGGCGTGTGGCACCCGGAACCTGCTTCCGGCTTTACACCGAGGCGGACTTTCTCGCCCGGCCGGCGTATACCGATCCGGAGATCCGGCGCACGAATCTCGCTTCCGTGGTGCTGCAGATGCGTGCCTTCGACCTGGGCGATCCGGGTCGTTTTCCGTTTCTCGACCCACCGGATCCCCGACTCATCCGCGACGCGGAGAAGGTGCTCGTGGAACTCGGTGCTCTGGCTGGTGGACGCCTGACGGATGTCGGTCACACGATGGCCAGAATCCCCATCGACCCGCGCCTGGCGCGTATGCTGGTCGCTGCCGACCGGCATCGGGCGCTGACCGAGCTGCTGGCGATCACCGCCGCCATGGCTGTCTCCGATCCGCGCGAGCGGCCGGTGGAGAAGCAGGGCAGCGCCGACCGGGCACACGCACAATGGCTTGATCCGCGATCAGACTTCCTGGGCTTTCTGAATCTGTGGCGATGGTTCACCGAGCAGCGGGAGAACGTGAGTCGTGCCGAGCTCCGCCGTCTGCTGGTACGGAACTTTCTCTCAAACAACCGAATGCACGAATGGTTGTCTCTGCACCGGCAGCTGCTGCTCACCACCCGGGGGCTCGGAATGCGGACCAATGACACGCCGGCAGACTACGCCAGCGTGCACGCCTCGCTGTTGGCCGGCTCCCTGAGCCTGATCGGCAACCACGATGAGCGCGGCGAGTATCTGGGGCCCAGAAACCTGAAGTTCCGCCTCTTTCCCGGCTCAGCGCTCGCCGAGCGGCGCCCCCGGTGGGTGGTTGCCGCCGAAATCGTGGAAACGAGCCGGATCTATGCGCGCACCGTGGCCCAGGTCGAACCCCGCTGGATCGAGGAGGCGGCGCCCCACCTGCTCAAGCGTCGCTACCGGGATGCGCACTGGAGCCCCAGGCGAGGTGAAGCGCTCACCTACGAGACCGTTACCCTGTATGGCCTGGTGCTCGCGGAGAGACGCTCGGTGAGCCTGCGTCGCATTGATCCGGTTGAAGCCCGGGCCCTGTTCCTCCTCGACGGGCTGGTCAGGGGCGCGATGAAACGTCCACCGGCGTTTCTCGAGCACAACCTCGAGGTTGCCGCCGGCATCCGCGCTGAAGAGGAAAAGGGACGGCGTCGGGACCTGCTGGCCGCCGAGAGCGATATCGCGGCGCGTTACGATACCTTGATTCCACAGGCAGTGGTGAGCGTGCGGGACCTCGAGCGCTGGCTCAGAAAGGCGCCGGCCGAGGTCACGCGTGGGCTGTTCTTCACCCGGGAGATGCTCACCAGTGCCACCGACGTCCGTTACGCGGATGAGGACTTCCCGTCGGAGCTGACCCTTCTCGGTCATGCCTTTCCGGTGCGCTACCGCTTTGCGCCGGGCGAGCCCGATGATGGGGTGTCCATCGAGGTGCCGCTCGGTCTGATCGATGCGGTGGTCCCGCAGATCCTCGATTGGAGCGTGCCCGGGATGCTGGAAGGGGTCTGCGAGCAGTGGCTGCGTTCGCTGGAGAAGTCGAAGCGCCGCCGCCTGACGCCGATTCCGGACGCGGTGCGCGCCCTGCTTCCCGCGCTCAGGAGTGGCAGCATCTACCGTCAGGGACGCTTCGACGTCAGCCTGGCCAGAGCCGTGGAGCAGGAGTTCGGTCTTGCCATCGGAGCCGACGACTGGCATCCGGAGCGGATCGAGCCGATGTGGCGGGTCAACGTCAAGGTCCTGGACAGTGCGGGCGGGGTGGTGGCCCAGGGCCGGGACGCGGCCGCACTCAAGGCCCGGTTCGCCGGCGAGGCGGCCGCACGCATGGATGCGAACCTCAAGGAAACGCACGAGGAATCCGGCCTCTCGGACTTCCCCGAACAGCCGCTGTCGGACACGGTGATACTGGGCCGGGACGGGGCCGAGGTGGTCACGTACCCGGCGCTCACCGACGAGGGCGATTCGGTGGCCGTGCGCCACCTCACCGATGCCCGGGCCCAGGCAAGAACCAACCGTGGCGGCTACGCGCGGCTGGCACTGCTGCAGCTCGGACAGACGACCCGTTATCTGAGAAAGCAGATCGACGGCGACCGGAACCTGGGCCTGCTGTACGCGCCGCTCGGCGGGGCGGAGCAGCTGCGGGAGGAGCTCCTGAAAGCGAGTGCCTGGGCCTGCTTCTTCGCCGGCGAGGCGCTGCCGATGAGCGCCGCGGAGTTCGCGGCACGACTGAAGGCGCACCGGGGGGAGCTGGCGGGCGTGCTCGAGCGCCTGCGCGAGGCCCTGAAATCGATTCTCGAGGCCCGGATGGCCCTGATAGGCGATCTGGATGCCGCCGCCTCGCCGGCATTCAGCGAGGCGGTGGCGGACGTGCGCGCACAGCTCGAGGCGCTGGTGCCCGCCGACGTGCTCACCGCCACACCTCCGGAGCGCCTCGCGGACATCCCGCGGTATCTGGAGGCGGCCCGTTACCGGCTCGGCAACCTGCAGGGCAAGGTGGCCAGGGACGCCGAGCAGATTGCGCTCATTCGAGGATTCACGGAGCGAATCGACCGCCTCGAAGCGGTGCTCGGTCGCGAATCCGCCGAGTGGCAGGCGCTGCGCTACTACCTGGAGGAGGTGCGGGTTGGGCTCTTCGCGGAGCGACTCGGGGTGCGTGACAAGGCCTCGCCCAAGCGGCTCGAGCGGCGTCTGGAGGCGCTGGAGCGTGAGCACGGTCTCATTTAAGCTCCCCATGGGGGACCGGACCTTGTCGAACGATGATGAACCTATCGGTGGGGTCGGGGTCATACCGCAGGAATGCCCGTGGCCAAAGCGGTGCCACGGTCGTTCTCACATACCAATGACAACTACCAACGACTATGGCCCGGAAGGGGCTGTGAGAGGAGAATCTGACACTCATGACTACTATCAACCGGAAGATGAAGCCCGTCGCTGTGGCGGTCGGCACCGCGTTCGTCGCCTCTCTGGCGACGGCCGCCATCGCCAACACGGCCAATCCTTTCGCCGCCGACGAGCTCGACAAGGGCTACGATCAGCTCGCCCAGGCGGATGCCGAAGGCAAGTGCGGTGAGGGCAAGTGCGGAGAGGAGTCCAAGGACGAAGGCGAAGGCAAGTGTGGTGAGTCCGGCGCCAGCGGCGATGAATCCAAGGACGAGGCCGAAGGCAAATGCGGCGAGTCCGGAGCCAGCGACGACGAGTCCAAGGACGAAGGCGAAGGCAAGTGCGGCGAAGGCAAGTGCGGAGAATCCGCCTGACACCTTGATGGTCTGTCACCGTGACGCAGTATCCGGTACAGGGTGCAGGCCTTGGCCTGCGCCGGGGCCTGATGTCCGAGCTTGCGGAAGTCGAGTCTGGTCGTATCGACTTTCTCGAGCTCGCGCCGGAAAACTGGATTGGAGTCGGCGGCCGATTCGGCCGCCAGTTCCGCAGCCTTGCTGAACGCTATCCGCTGGTCTGCCACGGGCTGTCGCTGTCCATCGGCGGTCCGGCACCACTCGACCGGACCTTTCTCAAAGAGGTCCGTACGTTTCTGGATGCGCACGACGTTCGCTGCTACTCGGAGCATTTGAGCTACTGCAGCGACGACAGAGGGCACCTGTACGACCTCATGCCGATTCCGTTCACGGACGAGGCCGTGCACTACGTGGCGGCCCGCATCCGCGAGGTTCAGGACATCCTCGAACGCCCGCTTGTCATAGAGAACGTTTCCTATTACGCGGCTCCCGCCCGGCAGCTCTCCGAACTCGAGTTCGTCAACGCGGTGCTTGCCGAGGCGAATTGCGGTCTGCTGCTCGACGTGAACAACATTTACGTGAACAGCATCAACTTCCGATACGACCCGTACGAGTATCTGCAGGAGATTGACGGTGACCGGACCGCCTACGTGCACGTGGCGGGCCACTACGTGGAGGCGGAGGATTTGCGTGTGGACACGCACGGTGCGAGCGTGATCGATCCCGTGTGGGCACTGCTGGCCGCCGCTTACGAACGCTGGGGCGTGGCGCCGACGCTGCTCGAGCGTGACTTCAACTTCCCGCCGATGGATGAGCTGCTGACGGAGGTGGCTCGCATCAGAGCGCTGCAGGAGTCGAGCGGTGGTTCGCTCCGGCAGTAACCTTCCCGACTTCCGCGCGGCCCAGCTTGCATTCGCCGCGCACATTCGCAATCCGGAGGTCAATCCGCCGCCCGCGGATGTGGAGCCCCGGCGGATGAAGATCTATCTCGATCTTTTCTACAACAACATCGAGAGCTTCCTGGCGGGTGGGTTTCCGGTCGCGAAAAAGGTGCTCGGCCAGGATTGCTGGCACCGCCTGGTTCGCGAGTTCGTGCACCGACATCCGAGCGAGTCGCCCTACTTTCTCGAGATCAGTCAGGAGTTTCTGACCTATCTATCGACGCGTGCCGAAGGTAGGTTCGGCGCCGAAGAGGATCTCCCGGCCGGATCGCTGCCTCCGTTTCTGCTCGAGCTCACGCATTATGAGTGGGTGGAACTGGCGCTCAGCGTGAGCGATACCGAGCATCCGGAAGAAGGCTTCGACCCGGAAGGAGACCTCCTGGATGCGGTGCCGATCGTCTCCCCGCTGATCTGGTGCCTTTCCTACCGCTGGCCCGTGCATCAGATCGGACCCGGGCACATTCCGACCCTGCCGCCTGCGAATCCTACGGACCTGATCGTCTACCGCCGTCGCGACGACGCGGTGAGATTCATGGCGATCAATCCCGGCACGCAGCGCCTCCTGGCACTCCTTGGCACCGGGAACACCGGCCGCCGGGCGCTCGCCGAGGTCGCGCGGGAGCTTCCCGAACTGGACTCAAAGGTCGTTTACGAACAAGGCCTTGCAACCCTTCAGCGGCTGAGGGAGGCTGGGATCATCCTGGGGTCGAGACCGGACGTCGGGGCCTGAATAAGAACTGGCTGGCAGCGCGGGCGGAGAAGGTGAAGAAGCAGAGCGGGAGAGCGTGTGCCGTCGTGTCACTGGCGGTCTGGACGACCCTGTTCGTGAGCTCCGACATCGCGGCGCAGGAAAGCTCCGAATCCATCGCCGAGCTGCCTAAAGCAGAGAGTGTGATTCCCCGGCCGGCCAAGGATCCGGATCCCTGGATCGGTATGAACCGCAAGCTGTGGTCGTTTAACGAGGTCCTGGACAACGCCATACTGACGCCCATCGCCCGGGGTTACCGGGCCGTCATGCCGGATCTTCTCGAGGAGGGGATCTCCAACTTCTTTGACAACCTGCAGGTTCCGGGCACCGCTCTGAATCAGCTGCTGCAGGGCAAGCCGGGGTCGATGGTGAGTGATCTCGGGCGTTTCGGCCTCAACTCCACCGTGGGCGTGCTCGGGCTCTTCGACGTGGCTACGGGGGCCGGATTGCCCCAGCACGATGAGGATTTCGGTCAGACACTCGCGGTCTGGGGGGTGGCTCAGGGGCCGTACTTCATGATCCCGATCCGAGGCCCGTCCACGGTCACCGCCACGGGGGGCATGTTCGTGGATGCGCTGACCAACCCGATCCGTTACATCAGGAACGTTCCGGTCCGGAACACGACTTACGCGCTGTATTTTCTCGATCTGCGCAAGCGTTTGCTGTCTGCCGAGGTGCTGGTTTCCGGCGACGAGTACCTGTTCGTTCGTGATGCTTACCTGCAGCGCCGCGACTACCTGATCCGGGACGGCGCGTTCCAGGAAGACCCCTTCATGGACGATTTCGAGGACTTCTGACGGTGTGTCGCGTCAAGTTGCTATTGACCAGGTATGGGAGTAGGGTGCGCGTCCCATCAATACGGCAGATGAGTAGAGTCGTATGGGCCTCGTCGTCGTAGATCCTGATGAAGCGGGGTCGGACGCGCTGTGCCAGCAGCTGGCCCATCTGAATCTGGAACCCATGCCCGCCCTGAATCCGAAGGTCGCCCAGGAGATCTGCGATCATGCGCTGCCTGAGCTCATGATCTGTGCCCGTATGGACTGGGCGATGGAGCTTGCGGAAGCCAATCGCCGTCTGCCGGTGGTCCTCGCTACTCCGGAAGCCCCCGACAAGAAGACCTTGATGGCTGCGCTGCGCGGCGGGCTGGCGGACGTCTGGCAGCTTCCCGTAGACGATGCGTTCGCCGAAGACCGGATCGGCGCGATCCTGACGCGGACTCATCTGGGAGAATCACAGGCCGAGGCGAGACTCTCGGAGCATGTGCAGGAGCTGCAACGCGACCAGCGGGCGGGGCGGTACATCCAGATGGGAATGCTGCCGCCCAATCCCATGGCCATCGATCGCTACCGGCTTCAGCATCGAATCCTGCCTTCTCTGATCCTTTCCGGCGACTTCGTCGACTACTTCCGAATCACCGACCGCTACTTCGCGATGTACGTGGCGGATGTCTCGGGTCATGGCGCGTCGTCCGCCTTCGTCACGGTGCTGCTGAAGAACTTCTCGCGGCGCCTGCGCCGCGAGTACCGGCCGTCGATGATCGAAGAGCCGGGCGAGATCCTCGCCTGGATCAACCGGGAGCTTCTGGATCAGAAGATCGACAAGCATGTGGCGATGATTCTCGTCGTGGGTGATCTGGAGACGAACACGCTGCGCATCGTCAACGGCGGCCACTTTCCGCCGGCCGTGCTGGTCGACGCTCATGGCGCGAGCTTCGTCGAGCAGAAGGGCAGGCCGATCGGCCTGTTCGACGATGTGCGTTACGACGCGTGTTCGGTGACGCTGTCCCCCGGCGATCGGCTGGTGCTCTTCAGCGATGGCGTTCTGGACGCCATGGACGACATGCCCCTGCCGGAGAAGGAGGCGCGCCTGTTGAAGGCCGCCAACGGAGAGACCATGGACCAGATCTGGCAGGCGCTTGGTCTGAAGGAAGGCACGGCGCGGGACGACATGACCTGTCTTACGCTGGTCAGGGAGCAGTAGATGCAGGGGCGTATTCTGGTTGGCTCCCATGACGGCGTGTACGTGATCGTCTTCGAGGGCGATGTGCGTCTGAACCTGTGCACGGCCGTAGATGCGTATCTGGAGAAGATGTTCAACGACGCATCCTTCCGCTCGGTGGTGGTCGATCTGTCCAGAACGGAAAACATCGACTCCACGTCGCTCGGGCTCCTGGCCAAGCTTTCCATTCAGGCGGACAGACGTTTCAGCTTTCGTCCGACGATGATCTCAACCCGGCCCGACATCACCCGCGTGCTTCGTTCCATGGGTTTTGACGAGGTGTTCAACATCGTTGAGACACCGCTCGAGCACAAGGAGCAGCTGGCGGAGCTTCCTTGCGTCGCGGCGCCGGAAGAGGATGTCCGGCAGCGGGTTCTTGATGCGCACCGGACGCTGATGTCCATGAACGAGGCCAACCGGGAGGCCTTCCACGACCTGGTCGCCACTCTGGAAGCGGACGAGCACGCGCCCCCTCGGCGGGCAGCGAGCTAGGTATCCCGACTTTCTTCGCCGACGAGGCGTCTGGCGTGCTGCTTCGCTTCGATGAAGCGGGCATGGCTGACGTAAAGCAGATCGGCAATCTTACGAATTGTGTGTTCCTCGAAGCGGTCCAGGCGGGCATCCGACAGGGCGAGCCGCCAGAGCTGGACCAGGAGATCGAACCGTTTCGGCTCGTCCCAGGCATCCACCAGCGTGCGGGTGAACCCGTAGAGTCCGACGCTCTCGTCGTACTGGGTACGGGAATCGCGCATGACCGCGCGGACCTCCTCCTCGCTGAGATCGAACTGCTCGGTCAGCGCCGAGCGAACCACCGCGAGCTCCCCTTCGGCCACCTCCTGATCGGCTGACGCCACTTCGAACAGCAGCGTCGCCGCTGCCAGCGGGACCAGACGCGGGTCCTCGGCCTCCGGCGCTGCGCGGCCGCGAATCCGGTCGAGGAGGCTGACAAGCGTCATGCTGCGCTTCGTTCGAGCTGGTCCATGGCTTCTTTGACCAGCGAGAG
>JASFLG010000062.1:0-12948 GCA_050118205.1 Pseudomonadales bacterium | reverse complement strand
TCTTGGGGCCGCAATGGCGCGCGCCGACAGCGACAACCCGCTCAGCCACCTCAACGAGAAGGGTGAGGCCAACATGGTGGACGTCTCCGCCAAGTCGGAGACCCGGCGCCGCGCGGTGGCGAGCGCGGTCCTGCGCATGCGTCCGGAGACCCGGCGCCAGATTCTCGATGCGGGCGTGCCCAAAGGTGACGTGCTGGCAGTGGCCCGGGTGGCGGGCATCCAGGGCGCCAAGCGCTGCGCGGACCTGATTCCGCTGTGTCATCCGTTGCCCCTTTCCAAGGTGCAGGTGGACTTCGCGCCGCTCGGCGACGACGCGCTCGGCATCCGCGCCGCGGTGACCGTGACCGGCCGGACGGGCGTGGAGATGGAGGCGCTTACGGCGGTGAGCGTGGCAGCGCTCACCGTGTATGACATGTGCAAGGCGATGGATAAAGGGATGATCATCGAGGCCGTCCAGCTCGAGCACAAGACCGGTGGCAGGAGCGGCGACTGGACGCGGGCGGCACCGGAAGACGCCGCGGGAGACGAAGGTGAGTGATACCGTCCTGGGCACCCGGGTGCTGTTCTTTGCCTCGCTCAGGGAGTCGGCGGGTACCGACGAGGTGGTTCTGTCGCTTGATGGGATGGTAAGCCTCGACGCGCTGCTGGACCGTCTCGCCGACGTGTTGCCCGGACCGGCAATGGACGCGCTCTCGGCGGAGAACGTTCGCATTGCCGTGAACCAGACGCTGGTCTCGGGCGCGGTACGGATCGCGCCGGGTGACGAGGTCGCCTTCCTCCCGCCGGTAACCGGCGGGTAGGGCACCATGACAGCCCCGCGCACCGAGATTCGCGTGGCTCCGGCGGACTTCGACGTCGGCGTGGAGCTCGCCGCGCTCTATGAACGCACCGGTGGTCAGCTGGGCGCCGTGGCGAGCTTCGTCGGCCTGGTGCGGGACCGGTTCGAGGATTCCGCGGTCACCGCGCTGCATCTCGAGCACTACCCGGGCATGACCGAGAAGAGCATCGCTGCCATCGTCGATCAGGCCGCAGCGCGCTGGCCGCTGATGGACGTGCTGGTGGTGCACCGGGTCGGTGAGCTCACGGCCTGCGAGCAGATCGTGTTCGTGCAGGTCGGCTCCGGGCACCGGGATGCCGCCTTCGCCGCCGCCGAGTTCATCATGGACTACCTGAAGACGGACGCCGTGTTCTGGAAACGGGAAGTCCAGCCGGATGCCGAGCGCTGGGTGGAGTCCACGGTCGAGGACCAGGCCCGCCGACGATCCTGGGACGAGCCGGCCGGCCGGGGTTCCCGTTAGCACCCGCCCGGGTCAATCGCTGAATCGTCCGGCAAGGGTGCTATAATCGCGCGCTTTTTCGGGCGCCCGAATCAGCGTCCCGGGTCCCGACGCCAGCGGACCCGCGGGAAACCCGACAGACGCAGCCCGCGCCCACACACGGCCTAACTACGGAGCTATTTATGGCATACCAGCACATCAACGTGCCCGCGGATGGGGAGAAGATCACCGCCAACGAAGACGGGACTTTGAACATACCTGACAACCCCATCATTCCCTTCATCGAAGGGGACGGTATCGGCATCGACATCACCCCGGTGATGAAGGACGTGGTCGACGCCGCGGTGGCAAAGGCTTACAGCGGCAGCCGCAGGATCCACTGGATGGAGATCTACTCGGGCGAGAAGTCCCTGGAGGTGTACGGCGAGGACCAGTGGCTGCCGGCGGAAACGCTCGAGGCCATGAAGGAGTTCCTGGTCGGCATCAAGGGCCCCATGACCACCCCGGTTGGTGGCGGCATCCGCTCGCTGAACGTGGCACTGCGCCAGGAGCTCGATCTGTACGTGTGTCTGCGGCCGGTGCGATGGTTCACCGGCGTGCCGAGCCCGGTGGTTGCGCCGGAGAAGACCAACATGGTCATCTTCCGGGAGAACACCGAGGACATATACGCCGGGGTCGAGTGGGAAGCCGACTCGGCAGAGGCGGACAAGCTGATCAAGTTCCTGCGCGAACAGATGGACGTGCACAAGATCCGCTTTCCTCAGCATTGCGGCATCGGCATCAAGCCCATCTCCGAGGAAGGCAGCAAACGCCTGATCCGCCAGGCGTTGCAGTACTGCATCAACGAGAACCGTGACTCGCTGACCTTCGTGCACAAGGGCAACATCATGAAGTTCACGGAGGGCGCGTTCAAAGACTGGGGCTACGAGCTCGCCCGGGACGAGTTCGGCGCGACCCCGCTCGACGGCGGGCCCTGGCACGAGCTCAAGAACCCGAACACGGGCAAGCAGATCGTGGTGAAGGACATGATCGCGGATGCGATGCTGCAGCAGATCCTCACCCGTCCGGACGAGTACGACGTGCTCGCCACGATGAACCTGAATGGTGACTACATCTCGGATGCGCTCGCGGCTCAGGTGGGCGGCATCGGGATTGCGCCCGGCGCGAACATGAGCGACACGATCGCGCTTTTCGAAGCCACCCACGGGACCGCGCCGAAGTATGCCGGTCAGGACAAGGTCAATCCGGGCTCGCTCATCCTTTCCGCGGAAATGATGCTGCGCCACATGGGCTGGCGCGAGGCGGCGGATCTGATCATCAAAGGCGTGGAGGGTGCCATCTCCGAGAAGAAGGTGACGTACGACTTCGAGCGCCTGATGACAGGTGCCACCCTGCTCAAGTGCTCGGAGTTCGGCGCCGCGATGATCGCCAAGATGTGATCCTCGGGCCGACCGGGACCGCAGGCAAAGCCCCACCCCCAGGGTGGGGCTGCTTTCTGCAAGGTCAGTTCGAGCGGCTGGCCTTGATGCCCACCGGATCCGAGTCGACGCCGTCGTCGGTCAGGTCCGGATGCGCGTCCTCGACGGTGACCGAGACCACCTCCGAGGTAGCGGCCGCGCCGTTGGCCTGCTCCTCCAGGGTCTGGTCCGCGGGCTGGATGTTCGTGGCCTGAAGTCCTTTCGGGCCCTCCACGATCTCGAAATCCACCGGCTGACCGGCCTTCAGGGTTTTGTAACCCTCCATCTGTATGCTGGAGAAGTGCGCGAACAGATCGTCACCACCTTCCTCCGGCAGGATGAAGCCATACCCCTTGGCATTGTTGAACCACTTTACCGTTCCCGTCGCCATGGCAAACCGCCCTCC
This sequence comes from Pseudomonadales bacterium, assembly GCA_050118205.1. GTDB lineage: Bacteria > Pseudomonadota > Gammaproteobacteria > Pseudomonadales > Azotimanducaceae > SZUA-309. The sequence goes on along the minus strand of JASFLG010000062.1, from coordinate 9,808 downwards.
TCAGCAGTACGAACCAGCCAGGCTTTGCAGTAGTCGGTTGAGAGATGGATCAGCGTCGACGTGTCGGAAACCTGTCAGCCGTCGCGCGGCGTGCATGGTTGCTTGTTATGGCCACGCCTGAACAGTACAGCTGGAAGCCGAGCTCTGCGAGACTGTGCGTCTGATGACCTGGTCGATCGGATCGGGTCAGGATCTGCTCAGTGATGACGTGAAGGCGCCGATGTCTCGACGAAAATCCCCGTTACTGCCCCCGTGCAACGGACTTTCGTACCATTTTCGGACAGAGTCAAGATTGAATTGCAAGGCCGTTGAGCCGTAAATAACCCCAAAAGGCGTGGATTGACCTCGATTTTCGAGCGCGCCTGCGGAACGTTGGATGGCAATTTGAGGTCCAACCTACCGTCAAGCCGCGGCCAGCAGCACGGGTTCTTGTGTTTTCGCGAACGAGTCCCCAGATAAGGCTGGTGGTCCGGTATCATGTAAAGATGAGCAGCACGAACGACCACGCGAGCGACCTGCGGGTGCGTCTGCAGGGAGAAGGGAACGATGGAAACGATCGAGAGGCCGACCGCGAAGGGGGCCTCGCGACCGTCACCGCGAAGCCGAAGCTCAAACGCCCACCGATGTATAAGGTGGTGCTGCTGAACGACGACTACACGCCGATGGAATTCGTCGTGCACGTGCTGGAGTTGTTTTTCGCCATGGACCGCGAGAAGGCGACCCAGATCATGTTGACCGTGCACACTCAGGGCGCGGCCGTGGTCGGGATCTTTCCGCGGGACATCGCGGAGACCAAGTCGGAGCAGGTCAACCGCTACGCTCAGGAGAATCAGCACCCGCTGGTCTCCACCGTGGAGATGACCGACTGAGACCAGATCTGACAGAGCTGACTGAAGAAGTGGGACAGAATCACAATTAGAACGGTCACAACAAGAACGGTTAGAAGGGGCAGACGACATTCGTTGGGGCTTGAGCAAGGAAGTAAGTAGACGACATGCTGAGTAAAGACCTCGAAGTAACGCTGAACGAAGCCTTCCGGGCGGCCAAGAGCAAACGCCACGAGTTCATGACCGTGGAGCACCTGCTGCTGTCGCTGCTCGACAATGCGGTGGCGCTGGATGTGCTGGAGAAGGTGGGTGCCGACGTGGACCGTCTGCGCAAGGACCTGCTCGAACACATCGATGCGACCACGCCGCTCATACCGGCTGGCGACAGGGACAGGGATACCCAGCCGACGCTGGGTTTCCAGCGCGTGCTCCAGCGCGCCGTCTTTCACGTCCAGTCCTCCGGCAAGAAGGAGGTGACCGGCGGCAACGTTCTGGTCGCCATCTTCAGCGAGCAGGAGAGCCAGGCCGTCTACTTCCTGAAGCAGCAGAACATCGCCCGCATCGACGTGGTGAATTACATCGCCCACGGCATCTCCAAGATTCCCGGCGCGGAAGGCGAACCGGACGGAACCGGCGCCGAGGGCGAAGAGGAGCTGGCTGGCGAAGGGCAGCAGCAGAGCGCGCTGGAGACGTTCGCGACCAATCTGAACGAGCAGGCGCGGGCCGGCCGCATCGACCCGCTGGTGGGTCGCGACCTGGAGCTCGAGCGGGTCATCCAGGTGCTCTGCAGGCGGCGCAAGAACAATCCGCTGCTCGTCGGTGAGTCCGGCGTCGGCAAGACCGCGATCGCCGAGGGCCTGGCCAAGCGTATCGTCGATGACGACGTGCCCGAGGTCGTGGCGAACAGCACGATCTATGCCCTCGACATGGGCGCGCTGCTCGCGGGTACCAAGTATCGCGGCGATTTCGAGAAGCGATTCAAGATGGTGCTGGCGGAGCTCAAGAAGGACGAGGGGGCCATTCTGTTCATCGATGAGGTGCATACGATCATCGGTGCGGGCGCCGCTTCCGGTGGCGTGATGGACGCCTCCAATCTTCTCAAGCCGCTGCTGACCTCCGGCGAGATCCGCTGCATGGGGTCGACCACCTACAGCGAGTACCGCGGCATCTTCGACAAGGACCGGGCGCTCTCCCGCCGGTTCCAGAAGATCGACATCACCGAGCCGGACGTGAACGACACCTACCAGATCCTCAAAGGGCTCAAGTCGCGCTTCGAGGATCACTATCACCTGCGCTACACGGACAAGGCGCTGCGCGCCGCGGCGGAGCTCGCCGACCGCTACATCACGGACCGTTTCCAGCCGGACAAGGCGATCGACGTGATCGACGAAGCCGGGGCTGCACAGCAGCTGGTCGCCCCCAGCAAGCGTAAAAAGAGCATCGGTCCTTCGGATGTGGAGCAGGTGGTTGCGAAGATCGCCCGGATTCCGTCGAATCAGGTGACCACTTCCGACAAGGAAGCGCTCAAGGATCTGGACCAGAAGCTCAAGATGGTGGTGTTCGGTCAGGACGAGGCCATCGACAGCCTGGCCAGCGCCATCAAGCTGTCACGGGCGGGACTCAAGGCCGGCGAGAAACCCATCGGGTCGTTCCTGTTCGCTGGACCCACGGGGGTCGGCAAGACGGAAGTCTGCCGCCAGCTCGCGAACATCATGGGCGTAGAGCTCCTGCGCTACGACATGTCCGAGTACATGGAGCGGCACACCGTATCCAGGCTCATCGGTGCGCCCCCCGGCTACGTCGGTTTCGACCAGGGCGGGCTGCTCACCGAGGCGGTCACCAAACACCCGCACAGCGTCGTGCTGCTCGACGAGGTGGAGAAGGCGCACCCGGAAGTGTTCAACCTGCTGTTGCAGGTGATGGATCACGGCACGCTCACCGACAACAACGGTCGCAAAGCGGACTTCCGTAACGTGGTGCTGGTGATGACCACCAACGCCGGCGCCCAGGAGATGGCCCGGGCGAGCATCGGTTTCACCGAGCAGAATCACGCGCATGACGGCATGGAGGCAATCCGCAAGATGTTCACGCCGGAGTTCCGCAACCGGCTGGACGCCATCGTCCAGTTCCATGCGCTGGGCACGGAAGTGATCAAGACGGTGGTGGACAAGTTCCTGACCGAGCTGCAGGCCCAGCTCGACGACAAGAAGGTGACTCTGGACGTGGATGAGGAGGCCCGGGAGTGGCTCGCGCGCGAGGGCTATGACGAGAAGATGGGCGCCCGACCGATGCAGCGGCTGATCCAGGAGAAGATCAAGCGTCAGCTGGCGGAGGACGTGCTGTTCGGTGCCCTGTCGAAGAACGGCGGCACCGCGTTCGTGACGGTGGAGAACGACGATCTCAAGGTGACCACCCAGTCGCCGGAGGATGCCAAGAAGGAAGAGTCGATCGTCTGAGGGTCCGGGGTCGTTGCGTGCGGCCGCCCCGGCGCGGCAATCGTTGGGTTACTTTCGAAAGGTGATCCGACCCTTGCTCAGGTCATAGGGCGTGAGCTCCACCTTGACCTTGTCGCCGGTGAGGATACGGATGTAGTTCTTCCGCATCTTGCCCGAGATGTGTGCGGTAACCACGTGTCCGTTTTCCAGCTCGACCCGGAACATGGTGTTCGGCAGGGTATCGATCACCGTGCCTTCCATCTCGATCTGTTCTTCTTTGGCCATAGGCTCCCGTTACGGCGTTTAGAGCGAGCGGCATTCTGCCCGATGCCCCGGCGAAGTGCAAAAGTGCGTGCGCCGCAACCCGCCGCGGCGCGTGGCTTCAGAGGAGGGTGGTCCAGCGCCCCTCCAGGAAGAGCTCGACCGGCCGGTAATCCAGCTTGTAGCGCATCTTGCGCGAGTCGCGGATCCAGTAGCCGAGATACAGATACGGCAGCTCCGCCCGCTGGCAGAGCTCGATCTGCTGGAGAATGGACCAGGTGCCGAGACTTCGGCCCGGGTGGTCCGGGTCGAAGAAGGTGTAGATTGCCGAGAGCCCTTCCGGCAGCTGATCGCATACCGCCACCGCAAGCAGCGCATCGTCGAGATACGAGCACAGGAAGACGCTGTTCGACCACTGGCTGAGCAGAAAGGAGCGGAACTGGTCGACGCTCGGCGGGTACATGTCGCCATCCCGATGACGGCCGTGGATGTAGCGGGCGTAGAGCTCGTAGTAGCGGCGGCTGAAGGCGGACGGCTCCACGTGCACCGTCAGATCCGCGTTGCGGGCGAGGACCCTGCGCTGGCCGCGCCTCGGCTCGAAGCGCGCCGCCGGTATCCGCGTGGGCACGCACGCCTGGCAGCCGTCGCAGTGGGGGCGGTAGAGGTGGCCGCCGCTGCGCCGGAAGCCGTGCTCGGTCAGCTGCTGGTAGAGGGCCGGATGAATCGTGTCGCGGGGGTCGAGGAAGAGCGTCCGGGCGCGACGGGCCGGCAGGTAGCTGCAGGCGTGGGCGGGGGTCAGATAGAACTGTCTTTTGCCTAGCTCGTCTTTCATTTCATTGTGGTGGTTCTTGGGATTCGGCGGGGTTCTGCTCTCTGGCACGCTCGAGACCTTTCAGGTCGTTCGGCATTTCTATCTGCATGGTTTGGCGATGTCGAATTGCGCCGTTGGCGAACCGGGGGTGGTCGGTTGTTAGTGTGCTCCGCGGCGTCATGGTTGCTTCTGCCATGACGCTGGGTCGATGGGGTCGAGGTGCCACGGGCCCTGGCGGGTGGGCTGGTGGGCATTCCGTTCCACCAGGGCGATGAATTCGTCGCGTCGCATCTCCTCGGCGCCCATGCGGGTCAGGTGCGGGTTGGTGAGCTGGCAGTCGATGAGCCAGAATTCCCAGCCGATCAGCTGCCGGGCCAGGTGGCACAACGCCACTTTCGATGCATCCGGGACGCGGCTGAACATGGATTCGCCGAAGAACATGCGACCGAGCGACACGCCGTAGAGACCACCCACCAGCTCCCGTGCGCCCGTGTCGGGCGCGGGCCGCCAGACCTCGATCGCGTGTGCGAAGCCGAGCTCGTGCAGCGCCTGGTAAGCGCGCTTCATGCGCGTCGTGATCCAGGTGCCGGTGGCGCCGGCGCGGCCTCGGCGCTCGGCGGCGCATCCCTTCAATACCTCGGCGAATGCGGTATCGGCAGTCACCTCGAAGCCGCCGTGTCGAAGGCGCTTGGCCAGCGAGCGGGTAATGCGAACCCGTTCGGGGTAGATGACCGCGCGGGGGTCCGGGCACCACCAGAGAATGGGGCTGGCGTCGCTGTCGAACCAGGGAAAGATGCCGTGGCGATAGGCGGCGAGCAGCCACTCGGTGTTGAGCTCCCCGCCGACCGCCAGCAGTCCGTTCGGGTCGTCGAGCGCCCGCTCCACGGGCGGAAACGTCGGTGACTGGCGGGAGAGCAGGTTCATCGCACGGAACGGAGAGTCAGCCTGCGTTCAGTCAGCCGGAGGCACCATGGCGCCTGAGAATGTCCCGAAACGGTGTCCCATGACGGTGATCGGCAATCGTGGCGAGCAGGGTCTGGCCGGCATTGGACCTGGCGTCGAGGTCGCGGTCGAGCGCGACGAAACGGGTGATGAAGCGCTCGAAGTCCTCCGGCCGCATGCTGCGGTAGGCGTTGAGCAGCGCGCTGTAGTCGCGGCTCTGCTCATCACCCATGGCTGACTTGTGAAGAAAGCTTTCGATGCGCGCATCGTCCCACACTTCGTCGACGACTTTTTCTTTGTCAGGTCGCATTGGTCTTTCTGAATCATGGTTGCATTTCGCCGATGATAACGTGGCGTCCGAGGGCCTGCACGTTCGGCGTCAACGCCGAGAGCAACCATTAGCATCCCTGCATAACAGCTTGAAAAAAATAGACATTTGTGAGGGCGTTCACGTTTGGTTACACTCCGGGCGGTCGTCCGTGGAGAATCCCGTGTCCACCTCTGCTTCCGTCCCGTTTCGCGAGATCGGTCTGGTTGGTCTGGCCGCTGCGGCCCTCTACACCCTGCTCGCCATCGCTTCCTATTCGCCGCTCGACCCGTCGTTCACGTTCAGCGGCAACGGCGCGGACGTGAAGAACCTGGTGGGGCAGAGTGGTGCCTGGTTCGCGGACGTGCTGCTTTATCTCTTCGGCGTGGTGGCCTACGTGGTGCCGGCGGCGCTGGTGATCGTCGGCCTCCGGCTGGTCCGGGGTGCATCTGAGCCTGTGTCCTGGGGGCTCGTCAGCATTCGCGGTGTGGGCTGGGTGAGCCTGATCGTCTGCGCCTGCGTGCTGGCCCAGGCACACTTCACGAGCGCCGCCACCCTGCCTGCGGGCGTGGGTGGGGTGCTCGGTCAGTGGCTGGTGATGGTCGGTGAGCCGGTGTTCGGCTGGGTGGGGCTGACGCTGCTCTGCCTGGCCGGGCTCCTGATCGGTGCCCAGGCGGCGGCCGGATTTTCCTGGCTGAACGTGGCCGAGGCCACCGGTCGCTGGCTGCATGGCGCAACGGGCGCCGTGGTCGGTTTGGTGGACCGGCGGCTCGATGTGTGGCGCGCCCGGCGGTCCGCCCGTTCCGAGGCAAAAGCCCACGTGGCGACGCGCCGGGAAGCCCGCAGGAAGTCCGAGAAACAGGCGGCTACCCGTACCCAACCGAAAATCGCTGCGGTGGAGAAGCCCAAGCCCAGGGCGCGCCAGCAGAAGCTCTTCGACCTGAAGACCTCCGACGAGCTGCCGGATCTCGATCTGCTCGACGAGAGGACCGAAGACGATGACATGGGTTACTCCGAGGAGTCTCTGGCCGCCATGTCGCGGCTGCTCGAGCTCAAGCTCGCCGACTTCGGCATCGAGGCGCGTGTTGAGTCCGTCCTCCCGGGTCCGGTGGTCACGCGCTTCGAGATTCAGCCTGCGCCGGGGGTGAAGGTGCAGCGGATCAGCGCGCTCGCCAAGGACCTGGCGCGTTCGCTGGCCGTGATCAGCGTGCGCATCGTGGAAGTGATTCCCGGCAAGTCGGTAGTCGGCATCGAGATCCCGAACGAGCACCGGGAGATCGTGCGTCTGAAGGAGATACTCGCCGACTCGAGCTTCCAGGAGTCGAAGTCGCCGCTCACCCTGGCGCTCGGCAAGGACATCATGGGCGAGCCGCAGACGGCCGATATCTCGCGGATGCCCCACCTTCTGGTGGCGGGCACGACCGGGTCCGGTAAGTCCGTCGGGGTGAACGCCATGCTGCTGTCCATTCTCTGCAAGGCAACACCCGACGAGGTGCGACTGATCCTCGTGGATCCGAAGATGCTGGAGCTCTCGGTTTACGAGGGCATTCCGCACCTGCTGACGCCGGTGGTCACGGACATGAAGGAAGCGGCCCACGCGCTCAACTGGTGCGTGGCGGAGATGGAGCGGCGCTACAGGCTCATGGCCGCCCTCGGCGTGCGCAATCTGGCCGGCTTCAACCGTCAGGTGGCAGATGCAGAGAAGTCCGGCGGCATTCCCGATCCGCTGTGGAACCAGGAGCTGGACGGCGAGCCGCCGACGCTCGAGAAGCTGCCGCTCATCGTGGTGGTGATCGACGAGTTTGCCGACATGATGATGATCGTCGGCAAGAAGGTGGAGCAGCTGATTGCCCGCATCGCGCAGAAGGCCCGGGCCGCCGGTATCCACCTGGTGCTGGCGACGCAACGCCCGTCCGTGGACGTGATTACCGGTCTGATCAAGGCCAACATCCCCACCCGTATCAGTTTTCAGGTGTCCTCAAAGGTGGATTCGCGCACCATTCTCGATCAGGGCGGTGCCGAGCAGCTTCTGGGTCACGGCGATATGCTGTATCTGCCGCCCGGTTCCGGCGTGCCGACCCGGGTGCACGGCGCCTTTGTCTCCGACGACGAGGTGCACCGGGTGGTCGAGGATTGGAAGCAGCGCGCCGAGCCCAACTACCGGGAAGACGTGCTGACCGGCGGAGACGACGAGCCTTTCGTGGCCATCGAGCCGAGCGAAGGCTCGGACGAGGACGACCCGCTTTACGACGAGGCGGTGGCCTTCGTGCTGGAGTCCCGGCGCGCCTCGATCTCCTCCGTGCAGCGCAAGCTCAGGATCGGCTACAACCGCGCCGCACGCCTCATCGAAGCGATGGAGGCGGCCGGGGTGGTGAGCGAGATGGGCACCAACGGCAGTCGTGAAGTCCTGGTTCCGAAGCGCGACTGAGCGGACGCGGACGATGCCGGTAGCGATTCGAATCCTGACCGCGGCGTGGTGTCTGCTCGCCATGGTGGCTGCCGCCGCGCCGGCTGTCACCGGCGTGGCGGAGAGCGACGCGGACGCATTGTCGGCGCGAATCGCCGCGCTCGATGACTACGCGGCCACGTTCCAGCAGGCCATCGCGGATACCCGCGGACGTATCCTCGAGGAGTCCACGGGCTACGTGCTGCTCAAGCGGCCCGACTTCAAGTGGGTGGTCGACGATCCGTACCCCCAGGTGATCGTCACCGAGGGCGAGACGCTCAAGGTCTACGATCCGGATCTCGAGCAGCTTACCCTCAAGCCGCTGGACGAGGCGCTCACGGACACGCCGATATCGCTGCTCCTGCGGGAAGACGTGGCGCTCAGCGATGACTTCGACATCGTGCGGGTCGCGGACCTGCCGCCACCGGAGCGGGACCCGGATGCGGGCGCAGCGTCGACGGAGACCTTTCTCGTCACGCCGCGCGCGGAGGACTCACTCTTTGCCGAGATCCGGATCGCCTTTTCGGCGGACGGGCTGTCCTCGCTCGGTATTCTCGATCATCTGGGGCAGTACACGGAGATCCGCTTCCAGGCGGATCCGGACCGGGTGATACAATCCGCCGACTTTGAGCTGGAAGTCCCACCTGGTACCGATGTCATCGGCGGATGATGCCCAGACGAGCGCGGCCCCTTTAGCGGATCGGATGCGTCCGAGAACGCTGGCCGACTTCGTCGGTCAGCGCCACCTCCTGGCGCCCGGCAAGCCGCTCGCGCGCGCGGCGGACGAGGGCCATCTCCACTCCATGATCCTCTGGGGACCGCCCGGCACCGGCAAGACCACGCTCGCGCGGCTCCTCGCCGACGCATCCGATGCCCGCTGGATCAGCCTGTCGGCCGTGCTCTCGGGGGTGAAGGACGTGCGCGCCGCCGTCGCAGAAGCGGAGGCGCTGCAGGGGCTCGGGGAGCAGACGGTGCTGTTCGTGGACGAGGTACACCGGTTCAACAAGGCGCAGCAGGATGCCTTTCTGCCCCACGTGGAGAAGGGGACGATCACCTTCATCGGTGCCACCACCGAGAACCCGTCCTTCGAGGTCAATGCGGCGCTCCTGTCCCGTGCGCGAGTGTACGTGCTTCGCCCGCTCGCCCCCGAGGAGCTTGCGGTCATGGTGGATCGTGCCTGTGCGGAGGACCTTGGTGTCGAAATCCACCCGGACGCCCGTTCTCTGCTCACCGACCTGGCCGACGGGGATGCCCGCCGCTGCCTGAATCTGCTCGAGGTCGCCGCTCAGCTCGGTGACGGCACCATCACCGAGCATCTGGTGAGCGAGGCGGCGGGCAGCCGCTACCGGCGTTTCGACAAGGGTGGCGACGCGTTCTACGACCAGATCTCGGCGCTGCACAAGGCCGTGCGCGGCAGCGCCCCGGACGCGGCACTTTACTGGCTCTGCCGGATGCTGGACGGCGGCTGCGATCCGCTTTACGTCGCCCGACGGGTCGTACGCATGGCGAGCGAAGACGTGGGCAATGCCGATCCCCGCGCGCTGCAGATCGCCCTGTCCGCCTGGGATGCGTACGAGCGGCTCGGCTCGCCGGAGGGCGAGCTGGTCATCGCCCAGGCCGTCCTCTATCTGGCCAGCGTGCCGAAGAGCAATGCCGCCTACAAGGCGTTCGGCGCGGCCATGGCCCACGTGCAGGCGACCGGCTCGCATCCGGTGCCGATGCACCTGCGCAATGCGCCCACCCGGCTGATGAAGGAGCTCGGTCACGGCAAGGGGTATC
>JASFLG010000061.1:0-13013 GCA_050118205.1 Pseudomonadales bacterium | reverse complement strand
GGTGGCGTCTGCCAGAGCACGACGTAACGCCCGGCCCAGACGTCGCGCAGCGCCCGCTGGGTGGTTGTGATGCGCTTCGCGCCCAGCTGCAGCTCGACGTCGGCCCCGTGCAGCCCGATCAGCGCGGCGTAGTAGGGTGCCGGCCCGTTGTCCCACAGCTCCAGCACGACGGGCAGATTGAGGCGGGCGATGTCTGCCCACTCGCCGCGCTCGGAAAGGCATTGCAGCCCGGCGGACGGGGCGAAGTCGCAGGGAATCGGCTCCGCGCTGTCGACGTCGAAGCGGACCCCCCAGCGGTCGAAGACCGCCGCGTAGGCGAGTCTGCGGTTGGCATAGGCGCTGCCCGGTGGCCGGGCGATGTCGGATGCCCGGACGTTCGACGGTGCGGAAGGTGGCACCGCCTCCTGCAGCGCCTGCGGCGTCGGCTGGCGCTGCCGCTGGGCCTCCTGCAGTGCCGCATAGGTCGCGGGGGTGATCACCGAATCGCCTGACTCGTTGGTGGTGATCGGCGCCGTCGTCTGCGGCGTCGGTGCTTTCGCCTGTGCGGTGACGGCAGGCCGGGAATGCGGGACGGTCTGCTCGCGGATCGCCTTCGCCGGATCTGCGGCAGGCTCCCGCGACCGCGCGGTGGCGGGATCGAGCGTTGCGTCGGTCAGCGCGGAGGCGCCCGGTGCGGAACGGATGACCTGTCCGACCGGCCCGAGTATCGCCCAGGCGGCACCGGCGGCCATGACCGCGACGGCGGCGGCCAGCCACCACTTGCGGCGATCCGGGCCCTTGCCGAGGACTTCGCGGGCGGCACGGTTGACGATGCGTGCCGTCACCTGGTGTCGGCCTTCCGTGTAGGCACCCAGCAGCGCCCGATCGGCGATCACGTTGATCAGCCGGGGCGTGCCGTGCGACAGCGCGTACAGACGACGCAGCGCGGCGGACGAGAACGTGTGCGGGTTGCCACCGGCGCGGCTGAGCCGGTGCATGACATAGGCATACGTGTCCGGCCTGCTGAGGCTTCCCAGGTGGTAGCGGGCCGTCACCCGCTGGGCCAGCTGTCTGAGCTCCTGGCGGTCGAGCATCTCGGCCAGCTCCGGCTGGCCGATGAGAATGATCCGGAGCAGCTTACGGTCGTCCGTCTCGAGGTTGGTCAGGAGGCGTACCTGTTCGAGCACCGCCGGGGACAGATTCTGTGCCTCGTCGATGATCATCACCGTGCTGCGGCCGCTCTGATGAGTCTTCAGCAGGTGACGGGTGATCAGATCCACGAACTGCTTGACGCTGTTGGTGGTATCCGGGTTGTACTGGATGCCGAGCTCGTCGCAGAGCGTTGCGAGCAGCTCCCGAACCGTCAGACGCGGATTCAGGATGAAGGCCACGTCCAGCTCCGGTGGCGTCTGCTTGATCAGGTTGCGCAGCAGCGTGGTCTTGCCGGTGCCCACCTCTCCGGTGACCATCACGAAGCCGCCGTGGCTGAAGCCGTACATCAGGTGGGCCAGGGCTTCCCGGTGCGCGCTCGACAGATAAAGAAAGCTGGGGTCCGGTGCGATGGAGAACGGCAGCTGCCGGAAGTGGAAGTGCTGCTCGTACATCAGGCAATGGCTCCCGTGGGGTGGAGGGCGGTGAGCCGCCCGTCCTTCTCGATCCACAGGGCTTCGACCCATTCCGCCGTCGCCCGGCGTCGTGCCTCGTCATCGGCCGCGTCGCGGATTGCGTGGGGAATGTCGCGGCAGGTGATATCGACGTCCACCTGCGGGCAGCGCCCCTGCATGAACTCCCAGAAGGTCGGCACGCCCTGGGGGTAGTCGATGGTCACGTCCACGACCTGGTAGAGCTTGTCGTTCAGCGCGGCCAGCACCTGGCTCAGGCCGCCGCTCTTCGGGTTCAGCAGGCGGTCGAAGCGCGCTTCGGTCTGGGCGTCATGCTTCTCGGCGGTGAAGCGGGTGCCTTCCAGAAAGTTGAGCACGCTGGTCGGGTGGCGACGGATCCTGGCGCAGGCTTCCGCGGTGGCCTCGCGGTCCAGCCTCAGAAGCTCAGGATTGGAGGCAATCTTCTCCCGGCTCATTCTTCGGACGTACGGAAAGTCGAGCAGCCACATGGCCTGCCCGAGAAACGGCACCCAGAGCAGCTGGCGCTTCGTGAAGAACTTCAGCGGTGGAATGTGCTCGAACAGCGTGTTCTGCAGAACGAGAATGTCGGTCCAGCTCTGATGATTGCTCACCACCATGTACCAGCGATCCCGGGACAGCGCCTCTTCGTTCGACCAGCGGACGTGGATCCTGGTGAGGCCGAGGACCCGGAACAGGAAACGGTTGATGACCACCCAGCTGTCGATGATCCGGTCCATGGCCAGCGCGAGTCGCGCCTCTGCGCGGGCAAATCCGAGCCCGCCGGCAGTCACCCGCACCAGGCCCATGATGAACAGGGGGATGCAGTTCACCACGACGTTGCCTGCGACCAGCGCCGTCGAGAGGATGCCGATGACGAGGTGCATGGCCGACTATGAGAGGATGCGGATGAAGAAACGCATGGGCGTCTAATTAACATAAGCACCATGTCTTCACCAGCTATGGGGCCGGTACCCCGATCGCGGACCGGTGGCGCGCTGTTTCTGGGCGTGCTGATGCTGCTCGTCGGCCTCGGTGGCTGCCAGACCATCGGCTACTACGCACACGTGGCCGGTGGCCAGCTCACGCTGCTGGTCGACCGCGAGCCCGTCGACAAGGTGCTCGCGCGCCTGGATGAGAACCCCCATCCTGACCCCGACGCCCGGGCATTCCGGGATCGGTTGCTGCTCAGTCAGAAGGTGCTCGCCTACGCGCAGGACACCATGCATCTTCCGGTCGGCGGCCGCTACCGCAGCTATGTGGATCTGCACCGGGATGCGGTGGTGTGGAACCTTTTTGCGGCACCGCCACTGTCGCTTTCCCCGCACGAGTGGTGCTATCCCTTCGTCGGCTGTGCGCCCTACCGGGGATACTTCGACGCGGACCGGGCCGAGCGGGCCCGCTCGAGGCTTGCCCGGGAAGGTCTGGAGACCTACGTCGGTCCGGTCGCCGCCTACTCGACGCTGGGCTGGTTCAACGACCCCCTGTTGTCCACGTTCATGGATCTGGACGAGCCGGATTTCGTGGAGCTGCTGCTGCACGAGCTGGCGCACAGCCGGGTCTGGGTGCACGGAGACGCCACCTTCAACGAATCCTTTGCCACGTTCGTCGGGGCGGAGGGAACGCGCCGCTGGTTCGAGCGTCAGGACCGAATGGACGAGCTCGCTGCCCGGCGCGCCCGGTCCGCGGGTGCGCGTCGGGCCCGCGCGATACTGGAGGAAACGCGGGCGGCGCTCTCCCGCGTGTACGACAGCGGCATGGACGATACGCGCAAGCAGCGGGCCAAGACGACAGTTCTCACCCGTGCATCGGACTGTCTGGACGATCTGTCCGACGCCACCGGCAACGATGCCTACCGGCGGCTCGCCGGGCGTCTCAACAACGCGTATCTGGCCTCCATGGCCACCTATTCGGACGATGTGCCGGCCTTTGCCGTGCTCTTCGATGCGGCGGGCGAGGACTGGCAGACCTTCTTTTCGGAGGTGGATGCGCTTGCGCGGCGCGACGCGTCCGTGCGGACGGCGGAGCTTGCCCGCCTACGTGAGGAGTACGTAGGTGCCCAGGGCGATGATGACGGCACCGATGAAGTTCAGTGCCAGGCCCTCCCGGGCCATGGTCTCGATGGAGAAGCGACCGGTGCTGAAGACGATGACGTTCGGGGCCGTGGCCACGGGCAGCATGAAAGCGCAGGAAGCGCTCATGGCAGCGGGAATCATCAGCAGGCGCGGGTCGAGGCCCGCCCCGATCGCGCCGGCGGCCAGGATAGGCATGAGCAAGGTGGTCGTGGCCGTATTGCTGGTGGTCTCGGTGAGGAACGTCACCGCCAGGCAGATGATGAACATGACGAGCAGGACCGGCAGGCCCGCGACGCCGGACAGAACGGCGCCAATGGTCTCGCTCAGGCCTGAGGCGGTGAACGCGGCGGCGATGGCGATGCCGGCGCCGAAGAGGATCAGCATGCCCCAGGGGATACGCTCCGCCGTCTGCCAGTCGAGCAACCGGCCGCCGCGGCCGTCCGGAACGAGAAACATGACCACCACCGCGAGCAGCGCCACCATGGCATCGTTGGTTGAGTCGAGGCCGAAGAGAGCGCTCCAGCCGCCGAAGGGTTCGGAGCGCGTGATCCAGAAGAACGCGGTCGCGGCGAACACCGCAAGCACCCGGACCTCTCCCGGCTGCCAGGCGCCCACCTCCGGCAGCGCGACCCTGCCCTGATAGGTGAGTCGTCGGGTCAGGTAGTAGGCCATGATCGGCAGGAACACCAGGACGATCGGCACGGCCCACGTCATCCAGGTGACGAACGCGATGCTCGCGCCGGTCGTCGCCTCGTATACGCCCATGAACACCACGTTCGGCGGTGTGCCGATGGGCGTACCGATGCCGCCGATGCTGGCGGCGTAAGCGATGCCGAGCAGAAGCGGCGTCGCGAGCTCGGGATCTTCCGACTTCTCGAGCACTGCCAGCGCCACCGGCAGCAGCATGAGAGTCGTCGCGGTGTTCGAGATCCACATGGACAGCGCAGCGGAAGCCGCCATGAAACCGAAAACCAGCGAGCGGCTCGAGGAGCCACCGAAGGCTCGCACCATGGTCAGAGCGATGCGGCGGTGGGCGCCGTTCTTCTCGAGCGCGGTGGCCAGAATGAAGCCGCCGAGCAGAAGCAGGATCAGGCTGTGACCGTAGGACTGAGCCACCTGTACCGGTGTGAGCACGCCGAGCAGGGGGAGCACAGCCAGGGGAATGAGCGAAGTCGCGGGTATCGGAATCGGCTCGAACACCCACCAGATGACGCAGATCACCGTGATGCCGAGGGTGACGGCCGCGTCGCTCGAGAAACCCGCGTGCCACATGAGGTATGCTGAGAGCACGGCGAGCAACGGACCGGCCAGCAAGGCCGCCTGCTTTGTTGTTGTTGTGACGGCGGTCGTCATGGCAGCGCAAGATGCCAACGGTTGCTGCCGAACGCAAATAGGACTGTCGACAGACCTTTAGACAGCCCTGCAAACAGCCCGGGAAGCTCGCTCGACGCTCATGGCCCAATCTCTGTACTGGTACGACCTCGAAACCTCGGGCACGGAGGTGCGGTGGGATCGGATCGTGCAGTTCGCCGGCTTCCGGACGGATCTGGATCTGAATCCCGTGGGCGATGAGTACTGCGCCTATGTGGTGCTTCCGGACGACGTGCTGCCGGATCCCCAGGCGACTCTGGTCACCGGGATCACGCCGGATCTGACCCGGCGGGAGGGCCTGTCGGAGTTCGAGGTCCTGGACAGGGTGCGGCAGCTGTTCAGCGTGCCCGGCACCTGCGTGGCGGGATTCAACAGCCTGCGCTTCGACGATGAGTTCATCCGCTACGGGTTCTACCGCATGATGATGGATCCTTACGCCCGGGAGTGGCAGAACGACAACTCCCGCTGGGACATCATCGATCTGGTCCGGGCGACGGGCGCGCTGCGTCGTGACGGGATCGTCTGGCCGAGTAACGAAGAAGGTCTGCCGACCTATCGTCTCGAAGACATGACCCGGGCAAACGGCCTCGATCACGGGCAGGCGCACGATGCGCTGTCGGACGTGAGGGCCACGGTCGCGGTGGCACGGATGATCCGTGACGCTCAACCACGCCTGTATGAGTACTACTTCAATCTGCGGCGCAAGAAATCGGTGAAGAAGCTGCTCGAACCCTACGGCGCCCGGATGCTGGTGCACGTTTCGGGCATGTATCCGCGCGAGCGCTACTGCACGGCCCCCGTCGTCTCGCTGTGTCGGCACCCGACCAACAGCAACTCCGTGATCGTCGTGGATCTGGGTCAGGACGTGGAGCCGCTGCTTCGCCTGTCCGAGGAGGAGATCCGCGAGAAGCTCTTCACACCGGGACCCTCTCCGGACCGGCCGCCGCTGAAAGAGGTCAAGGTCAATCGCTGCCCCTTCCTGGCCGGCATGGAGGTCCTGGACGACGAGAACTGGTCGCGCCTCGGCCTGAAGCGTACGGACGTGGAGAAGCGGCAGCGTCGGCTGAAACAGCCGGGACTCGCGCAGAAGATCATGCGGGTTTTCTCGGGTCGAAAGATGGATCGGTTCGAGGATCCGGATGCGGCGCTCTACGATGCTTTCCTGCAGGACGCCGACAGGGCGCGGTGCGAGAGCTTTCTCGAGGCGGTACGCGCTGGCGGCTGGTGCGACCTGGACTATGTTGACAAGCGGCTGCACACGCTCGCCGCACGGCTCAAGGCGCGCAGCTTCCCCGATCTTCAGTCTGCCGCCGAAGCGGACGATTGGCGTCACTTCGTGACCGGCAAGCTGCGGGCGGAGAATGTCCCCTGGCGAACGCTCGGCGTCTACTTCGAAGAGCTGCAGCGGACCCGCGAGGCGCTGGAGGAGCGGCCCGCGTCCGGAGCGGCGCTCGAGATCGTGGACGCGCTGACCGAACACGGCCGGATGCTGGAGACGCGCTACCCGGTTTCCGGCGCGGCATGACCCCGTGCGTCCGTTTCGAAGACGTATGGAAGTCCTATGTCGCCGGGGTGCCCGTCCTGAAGGGGGTGAGCCTTACCCTGCCGGCGGGAGCCACCACTGCCATCGTCGGCGAGAGTGGTAGCGGCAAGACCACCCTCCTGCAACTCGTGAACGCCGTGGAGCTGCCGGATGCTGGCTCGGTCCAGGTCTTCGGCGAGCCGGTGCCGGACAACCGGGTCCGGTTCCGCCGGCAGATCGGCTACAGCGTGCAGGGCGCCGGGCTCTTTCCGCACATGACGAACCGCGAGAACGTCACCCTTCTCGCGCGTCTGGAAGGCTGGCGGGAAGAGGAGACTCGCCAGCGCTTCGCCGATCTGCTCGAAGAGATGGGACTTCCGGGAGACATTGGAGACCGGTATCCGGCGGAACTCTCCGGTGGCCAGCAGCAGCGCGTGGGTCTGTGCCGGGCGCTGATGCTCCGGCCGCGGCTGCTGCTTCTCGACGAGCCGTTCTCGGCGGTGGACCCGATCACCCGGGTGGGTATCTACGAGCGCTTCCGTTACGTCCAGGAGCACGAAGGCGTGAGCACGCTCCTGGTCACCCACGACATGCGAGAGGCGGTCAAGCTGGCAACCATCCTGGTGATCATCCGCGACGGCCTGATCGAGCAGTCGGGACCGGTGCCCGATGTCCTGGCCGCACCGGCCAGCGACTACGTGGCCGAGCTCATGCGCGGGCAGCTCGACTGATGCGCGTGGTCTGCCGTCTCCTGGTCGGGCTCTTCGCCATGCTGCTGGCGCTTCCGGCAACGGCGCAGAGCATCCGGGTGGGCAGCAAGAACTTCAACGAGTCCTATATCCTGGGCGAGATCATGGCCCAGCTCCTCGAGGAAGCGGGTTACGAGGTCGAGCGTCGTTTCGGCCTGGGCGGTACCCTCATCTGCTTCCAGGCTCTCGAGGCGGGCGAGATCGATGTGTACGCAGAGTACACGGGCACCCTCAGTCAGGTGGTGCTCGGCACACCGGAAGTCAATGACGTGGCCGCGCTGAACAGGCTGGTCTCGAAACAGGGCCTCGCGCTGCTCGAGCCGTTCGGCTTCAACAACACCTACGCCATGGCGACGCCGCGCAGGGTGGCGGAGGCGAAGCACCTCCGCCGGATCGGGGATCTGGCGGCGCACCCGGAGCTCTCGGTGGTGGTGAGTCACGAGTTTCTGGAACGCGACGACGGCTGGCGAGGGCTTGCCCGTGCCTATGATCTGCACATGGAGGTCGGGGGCATCGAGCACGGTCTCGCCTACCAGGCGCTCGACGAAGGCAGCATCGACGTGACCGATGCGTACTCGACGGACGGGGAGCTCGAACGCTACGACCTGGTCATCCTCGAGGACGATCTCGGCTACTTTCCCGAGTATCTGGCCGTACCGCTGGTGCGCACCAGCCTGCCGGAGCCCGCGAAGCGCGCCCTTGCGCTGCTCGGCGGGACGATCGACGCGAAGAAGATGCAGGCCATGAACGCTGCGGCCGTGTTCGGCGGGCAGTCGTTTGCCCGCGTGGCGAACGACTTCCTGGTGCAGCGTGGGCTGGCCGGTGCGCGAAGCGACGACGACGCGCTGTACGCGCAGCTCGGCCGCAATACGGTCCAGCACCTGAAGCTGACCGGGGCGGCGCTGATCGCGGCCGTGCTTGCCGGCGTGGGGTTGAGTCTTGCGGTGTTCCGCCTGCCACTCGCTTCCAGGGCGGTGATCTATGTCTGTGGCCTGCTGCAGACCGTGCCGTCCATCGCGCTCCTGGCATTGCTCATCCCCGTTCTCGGGATCGGCGTGGCGCCGGCCATACTGGCTCTTTTCCTCTACTCCCTGCTACCCATTCTGCGCAACACCATCACCGCGCTGACCAACATCGACCCGACGCTCACCCGGGTAGCGGTCGCCATGGGACTGTCGCGCCGCGAGCAGCTGCGCTACGTGTACATCCCCCTCTCACTGCCGAGCATGTTCGCAGGCATCCGCACGGCTGCGGTGATCAGCATCGGCACGGCGACCCTGGCCGCCTTCATCGGCGCGGGCGGGCTTGGCGATCCGATCGTCACCGGGCTGGCGCTCAACGACGTGGGCCTGATCCTTCAGGGGGCGATTCCCGCGGCGCTTCTGGCGGTGGTGACGGAGCTCACCTTCGAGGGTCTGGAGCGCTGGCTGATTCCGGGCCATCTGCGCTGACGCGGGGCGTTCCCGGTCAGAGCGTTCTGAGATAGGCGTCGTAGCAGGCGGTGGCTGGATCGAAGTCGATGTCCCCCGGCGCGTCCTTCCAGATCGCCACCGACCACTCGTGGTCCCGCCCGGGTCGCGTGTCGGCGGGCTGCACGTGTTCCGCCCAGGGAAAGTCCTCATCGCCGAAGTAATCCTCCGGAGAGAGGCCGGAAAGAAACAGGACTGCCCTGCCGGACGCGAGCTGCCTGAGAATCCGTTCCGGGGCGCCGAATGCCCGGGCCTGTTCCGCCTGCTCGCGCATCTCCGCTGGCGTGAGTATCGCCAGACGCCAGATCTCGCCGTTCGACTTGAGCATGAGCAGTCCCGGAGGATCGTCCACCAGGTAGTACTCCACGAGCCCGTGCGCTTCCATGAGCTCGTGCACGAAGGCGGCGATCAGCGGATCCACCAGGAACTCGGGCGGATCGATGGAGAGCGTCGATTTCAGACGCGCCGTGTACTGGCTGAAGTACTCGTACAGCAGCTCGGTGACAAACTGTCGAACGAGCTGTATCGGGTCCGCCGCCTGCTTTGGAATGTAGCGGTGGATGAGCCCCGCATTGAACGCCTCCACCGCCAGCTTCTCGTCCGCTACGCCGGTGAGCATGGCGCGGCGGATGTGCGGATCCTGCAGCCTGGCGCAGAATTCCAGCCCGTCGAGCGAAGGCATCGCGTAGTCGACCACGAGCACGGAGTTGCGGCTGAAGCGGTTGACGTCGCTGATTTCCTGCTCGATCAGACCCAGATCGAGGCGGATCACGGCGTCGCCCGCCTGACGCTGCAGCGTGAAGCAACGATCCATCAGCGGCGGCGAGCGGGGTGGCTGCTGCAGGTAGGCCAGGGCGACCTCCGGGTCCGTGAACGTGCGGCAGGCCCAGTGCCCGGGCAGCTCCAGGTCCAGGCTCTGCAGAAAGGATTCGTTGTCGTCCACGAAGCAGATGGTCGTGGGGTGGAAGTAGGGGGAGAGCGCGAACTCGGCCATGGTTCAGATCAGCAGGTCCCGAAGCGCCGCCTGCTTCTTGGCGGACATACGCCGGTAGCAGCGGACGAGCTCCTCCTCCTCGGGGCTCAGCTCGCGGCGGAACAGATTCTGGAACTGCTCGTGCATAGGAGGCTCGATATCCCGGACAACGGCCTCGTCGGGGATGCCGCTGAACGTCTGCTGGAGACGCGCTACAATGTCTGAGTTCATGCTGCGCCGGTAGTGGCGAGCGGATTCCCGAATCTGATCTCTCATGTCTGGCGGAAGACGGACCATATACTTATATGGTTGTTCTTTCATGGGCTGCTCTTGATCTTGTCTTTGCGTGGATCTTCGCTCCTCCTGGCGGAACGCGTCTGGCCTTCAGAGCCTGTCTTCCTCTCGGCCTTCGGCGCGAGGATTCGACTCGCAGGGAACGGAAACCGGGGTCTGCTTCGCAGGACACTAGCCGCGTTCTCAGGGCTCAACAAGGGTGGCAGAGTGATATCAGACTACAAGCGATGGGAGAAATGATGAGTGCGGAGATGCAGCCACTCGAGCGGCAGAACATCCGCCTGGCGGCGACCGTGGTGCTCATGCGCGATACGGCTGTCGGCCTCGAGGTGTTCATGATGCAGCGCCCGGGGGGCGTGGACTTCCCCGACCTGCACGTGTTCCCCGGCGGCAAGGTGGACGAGCAGGATCTCATGGAGGAGTGGGTGTACGGCTGCACGGAAGGAGAAGCGAACCGGCTGCTCGGTCTCGCTGCAGGCGGTCTGCGCTACTGGGTGACCGCGATCCGCGAGTGTTTCGAAGAGTGTGGCGTGCTGCTGGCGCGACGCGGCGGCAGCTTCCTCGAGCTCGAGGAGCCATCGGAGGTGACACGCTTCGACGGTTACCGGCAGGCGCTCATCGATCAGCAGATGACCATGGCCGATCTCTGCGAGCGCGAGGGTCTGGTGCTGGCGGCCGACTGCCTGCGCTACTTCAGTCACTGGCTGACGCCGGCGTCGGTGCCGCGGCGGTTCGACACCCGGTTCTTCGTTGCCCGCATGCCGGTCATGCAGCAGACGGCGGCACACGCCTGGGAAGTCGCGGGTGACCACTGGGTATCGCCGCAGGACGCGCTCGCGGCCGCGGCGCGAGGCGACTGGCAGATGATCTCGCCGACGCTGACCACGCTCACCAGCCTCGCGGCCTACGGCACGGCAGATGCGGTCTTCGACGCGGTGGCGGCGGAAACGCACCTGCCGCCCCTTACCGACGAGCTGAACCAGCAGGGCATGCAGTCTCTCCGATGAGCCTGGTGCTCGAGGCGCGCAGCCTTGGCAAGACCTATCTGGATGGGGCGGAGGAGCGTCGCGTACTCCACGATCTGAGCCTGGATGCGGGCGCCGGCGAGGTGGTGGCGGTTGTGGGTCCGAGCGGTTCGGGCAAGTCCACGCTGCTGAACCTGCTGGCCGGCATTCTGGCTGTGGACAGTGGACGGATCCGACTGACGCTGTCCGGGTGCACGGTGGATCTCGATCGTGCCACCGAAGCGGAGCGCACCCGGATCCGGCGTCGTCATATCGGCTACGTGTTCCAGTTCTTCAACCTGGTGCCGACCCTCACGGTGCGGGAAAACGTGCTGTTCCCCTTGGAGCTCAACGGCATGTCTGATCTGCGCGAAGAGGCGCTGGCCCGCCTGCTGGGTCTCGGCCTCGCGGATCGGCTGGACGACTTTCCCGATCATCTCTCCGGCGGGGAGCGGCAGCGCACGGCCATCGCCAGGGCACTCGCGCACCGGCCGCGACTCGTCCTTGCGGACGAGCCGACGGGCAACCTGGACGCCGACAACGCCGAGCGCGTTGTTTCGCTCCTGACCTCGGAGACACGCGCGCTGGGCAGCGCGCTGGTGATGGCCACGCACAGCGAGTCCATCGCCGCGCGGGCGGATCGGATCCTGCCTCTGGGAAAGGTGGAAAACAGCCACCGCTGACGGGACACTGGCTCGCCATGCGTCTGCTCACCTTGAGTCAGTTGAGGTTCTTCCGCTTCGCGCCCTGGAGCACGTTGACGGTGCTGCTCGGCGTGACCCTGGCGGTCGCTTCCATTGTCGCCGTGCATCAGATCAGCCGGCGCGTTGTGGACAGCCTCACCGCGGTGATGCCGCCTTACCTCGAATCCATCTCGCATCTTCTGACGCGGCCGGGCCTGACCATGGACGACTACTTCGCGTTGCGCCGGGAATGGCGGGATGGTGCGCTGCCGGCTGTGACCGGACTCATGCCTCTGGTGGACGGCAATGTGCTGGTCGACGTGGATGCCGACGCCGGCGGGGCAGGCCCTGAACGGCGTATGCGGCTCGTGGGGGTGGACCCGTTCTCCGGTGTCGACGCGGTTCGGGGGCTGGCTCTGCTGCCGCCGGGAGCACTCGTTGCCGGTGCCGGGCAGGGGCTCGAAACCGGATCGACGCTCGAGCTGAACGGGCACCGACTTCGCCTGGCGATGATTCACGAATCAGTGCCCGCCGGCATGCTGGTGACGGACGTGGGTACCGCGCAGGTGGCGCTCGGGCGCTCCGATCGCGCCTTGAGCCGTATCGCGGTAGTGGTGGATTCCGGCAGCCGGCGGCTCGAAACATTCAGCGATCGCATCCTGCCGGGGCTTTCGGCGGGTCTGTCACTGCCCGATTGGTCGCTCCCCGGCTGGCAGGTGGTGCCGGTCTCGGCAGAGCTGCCGGATCTGGCTTTTGCCCGCTCGGTGCTTTTCAACCTCGGCGCGCTCGGTTCTCTGGCGCTGGTGGTCGCCTGGCTGCTCGTCTATCAGGTTGGCGTCATCTGGCTGCGCCGTCGTGCGCTGACCCTCACGCGAATGCGCCAGATGGGTGTGTCGGAACGGGAGCTCGGAACGGGCTTTCTGATCAGTCTGCTCACGCTGGGACTGATTGCCAGCGGCACCGGTCTCTGGGTGGGTGACATGCTGGCGCACATGCTTGCCAGGGCGGCGACGGGTTATTCGGGCGCGACCGATCCGCTGCCGGGGCTGGATGTGTGGGTATGCGCCAAGGCGATCGTGAGCGCCGCGCTCGTCTGTCTGATCGGTGGCTGGTTCGCATTCCGGCGTGAGTCCGGCGGCCGGCGCAACCCGATGTGGCGCGGCGCGCTCGCCATCGTCCTGGTCGGTGCCGCCTTCTGGGGCGTCGGGGTGAGCAGCTCTCTGCTCGGTGCCTTCGTCGCCATCGCTGCCGCCGCTCTGATCGTGCTGCTTGCCG
>JASFLG010000060.1:0-13042 GCA_050118205.1 Pseudomonadales bacterium | reverse complement strand
GGTGGGCATGACGGGCATGCCGGAAGCGGCGCTCGCACGGGAGCTCGAGGTGCCCTTCGCAGCCGTGGCCATGGTCGTCAATCCGGCGGCCGGGCTCGCCACGGAGGTCATCGACCTGGACGACATCAGAGCCGCCTCCGCACGCTGCATGGCAGACGTGGGTCGGCTACTGCGCGCCTTCTTCCAGGGATTCGTAGGACTCGATCAGATCGACGGGTAGCGCCACCGGGTCGATCCGCACCACCACGCCGAGCTTCGGATGGTCCAGATAGTGGGTCTCTCCCGAGCGCATGCGCCGGCTCTCCGAGAGCACCATGTACCGGGGACCGGGCAGCTGGCGCGACTGCAGCACGGCGCTGCCGTCCTCGGCCATGGCCGCTCCGGCCGGCATCAAGCCGAAGCCCGGCCCGTGCAGGAAAAGCGTGGCCGAAAAATGCAGGTAGCGGCCGAGGGTGACGCCGACCGATCCGACCAGCTCCCGGGCCCGATACGGAACCGTCAATGCCTCGCCGCCTTCGATCAGGATGGGCTCCGGCGCGTCGCGCGGCGGCGGCGCCTCGAGCCAGCGGCCGTGGAAGAGAATCCGTCCCAGGCCAGTGCGGCGGATACGGCTGGCCTCCCGGGCCAGCACGAACCGATCGGCCGGCTGCCATTGCCCCGAGCGCGCCTGGAGGTCGCGCTCGTACTCAGCGACGGCGGCCAGGAAATCGAGCTGCGGGTCGGGCTCGAGCTGCGGGGAGATGCCGGGCACGGGCACGCCGGCCTCGACGGGCTCCCCCTCCTCGATGCCCGGGCCTGCCCCGGCTTCCGCGAGCTTCCAGGTGACGGTCGGAAAGGTCAGACACAGGCGGGTCAGGGGATCGATGGGCCCCGTCCACGGCGCCGCCGGATCCAGCCTCTGTGTGCGGATGTTGCGGGGAAGGGCACGAGGACGATCGGTGGCGAGCGTCTCCTCGGTATTGAAGTCCATCACCGACGGTCGCTCGAAGACGAAGAATTCGATCTCGTAGTAGTCATCGTGGAGCATGCCGCGTATGGCGTCGGCAGCATCGGATTCGGCAGCAACGGCCGGCGTTGCGAGCACGCCGGCGACCAGCCCGATCGTCAGCATCAGGAGGCCGGGCAGGGGGCGTGCGCGGGCGGACGGGTGGTGCGGATACGGCTGGGGGGTCATGCGTTGGCGGCGGCGTCCGCGGACGACGCGGCGCTGGCGAGCTTCTCCAGGAGCGCGTAAGCGTACTCCAGGCGCGCCTCGAAGTCTGCAAGGGTCCGGGTGACGCGCAGGGTGGTGGCACCTTCGAGGCGGTACGTGTTCGGCTCGTTCTGCACCAGCCGGATGATGGCGTAGGGGTCCACGGGCGTCTCGGTGGCGAACTCGAGACGACCGCCCTTCTCGCCGAGATCGAGACGCAGGATGCCGAGCGCGTGGATCTTCAGGCGCAGCTCGGTCACCTTGAACAGGCGCTTCAGTGGCTCGGTCGGAAGACCGAACCGATCGACGCACTCGGCGAGCAGATCGTCGAGCTCGCGGGCGTCCGCTGCACCGGCGATCCGTTTGTAGAGGATCAGCCGGGCATGAATGTCGGGCAGGTAGTCTTCCGGGATCAGGGTCGAGGCATGCAGGTTCACCTCCTCGCTGATCGGCTCGAGAGGCGCATCCAGGTTCGGCGTCTTGCCCGACCGGATCGCCTTGACCGCCCGGTCGAGCATGTCCATGTACAGGGTGAAGCCGACCGACTCTATCTGCCCGGACTGATCCTCGCCGAGCAGCTCTCCGGCGCCGCGGATTTCCATGTCGTGGGTGGCGAGCGTGAAGCCCACCCCCAGCTCCCCGGCGGCCTCGATGGCCTCGAGGCGCTTCACCGCATCCTTGGTCATCGCGCGCGGGTGGGGCGTGAGCAGGTACGCGTATGCCTGACGGCTGGATCGCCCGACCCGGCCGCGCAGCTGGTGGAGCTGCGCGAGGCCGAGCTTGTCCGCGCGCTCGATGATCATGGTGTTGGCATTCGGGATGTCGATGCCCGTCTCGATGATCGTCGAGCACACGAGAAGGTTGAGCTGGCGATGGTAGAAGTCGTTCATCACCCGTTCCAGCTCCCGCTTCGGCATCTGCCCGTGACCAATGCCGATTCTCGCCTCCGGGACCATCTCCGCGAGCTCGGCCGCCGTCTGCTCGATGGTGCGTACTTCGTTGTGCAGGTAGAACACCTGACCGCCGCGCATCAGCTCCCTGGTGATGGCTTCCTTGATGATCTGGTTGCGCTTCTCCATCACGAAAGTCTTGATCGACAACCGCTTGGCGGGCGGGGTGGCGATGATCGAGAGATCGCGTATCCCGTTCATCGCCATGTTCAGCGTTCGCGGGATCGGCGTGGCCGTCAGCGTAAGCACGTCCACCTCGGCGCGCAGAGAACGCAGACGTTCCTTCTGACGAACGCCGAAGCGATGCTCCTCGTCGATGATGATGAGGCCCAGATCCCTGAAACGGATGGCCGGGTTGAGCAGCTTGTGGGTGCCGATGACGATGTCCACCTTGCCGGCCGTGAGGCGGGCGCCGATGGATTCCACCTCCGCGTCTGACCGCATCCGCGAGACGGCCTCGATCTGCACCGGCCAGTCGGCGAAGCGGTCGCGAAAGGTCTCGAAGTGCTGCTGGGCGAGGAGTGTGGTCGGCACCAGAACCACCACCTGCTTACCGCTCGCGACGGCCAGGAAAGCGGCGCGCATGGCGACCTCGGTCTTGCCGAACCCGACGTCTCCACAGATGAGCCGGTCGGTGGAGGACTTGGAGCAGAGATCACCGATCACCTCGTCGATGGCGGTCTGCTGGTCGGGTGTAAGCTCAAAGGGAAACTGGTCCGCGAAGCGGCGGTAGTCCTCGCCGGGCTCGGTGAACGCGAATCGGTCCGCGACTTCGCGGCGGGCATAAATGTTGAGCAGCTCCGCGGCCACGTCGTGGGCCTTCTCGGCGGCTCGACGTTTGGCCTTTTCCCACTGGTCGGAGCCGAGACGGTGCAGAGGTGCATGCTCGGCATCGGCACCCGCATAGCGGCTCACCAGCTGCAGGGACGTCACCGGGACATAGAGCTTGGCGTCGTCGGCATACTCGAGCGCGATGAACTCGTTCGGGCTGTCGTCGATGGTCAGCGTCACCAGTCCCAGATAGCGGCCGATACCGTGCGTCACGTGCACCACCGGCTCGCCCACGTGGAGCTCGGTGAGGTTCCGGATGATCTGCTCCGGATCCAGCATCCGTGCCGCGCGGACGCGTCGTTCCGTGACCTGATGGCCGAAAACCTGGTTCTCGGTGATGATCGCGAGCCCGTCGACGGCCAGCCCCCGTTCCACGGGTGCGATGGTGAGTCCGAGCGGTACCTCCCCGGCTCTGAAGGTGGCCAGCGAGTCGACCTCCTGAGGGCGGAGACCCGCCCGGCTGAGGAACTCGTAGAAAACCTCTCGCCGTCCGGCGGTATCGGCGACGAACAGCACCGGTCGGGCCGCATCCGCAACGAACGACTTCAGCGCCGCGGCGGGCTCCTTCGCCCGGGGATTGGCGGTCAGATCGGGCAGCGGCTCGCTGGCGAACGTGAAGGCGTGCCGGACCGGTCGTACCAGATCGATCAGCGCGTGGCGTCGGATGGCCCCGGCCAGCTCGTCTTCCAGCAGGTACAGCTGCTCCGGCGGCAGGATCGGTCGCTCCACGTCGTGCCGCAGGCTCTCGAAGCGGGCGCCGACCTCGCCGAGATACGTCCGGGTGCCGCCGATCGGATCGGCGTCGGCGACGATCAGGGTGCCGGACGGCAGGTAGTCGAACAGCGACGCCATCTCGTCGAAGAACAGGGGCAGGTAATACTCCACGCCGTTCGGGGCCATCCCGTGGCTCACGTCCTGATAGACGCTGCAGCGCCGGACGTCCACGTTGAACGTTGTGTGCCACCTGTCGCGGAAACGGCCAATGGCCGCGTCGTCCAGCGGAAACTCCTTTGCCGGCAGCAGCTCGAAGTGCTCGACGCGTTGCATCGTGCGTTGCGTGTCGGGGTCGAAGGTCCGCAGGCTCTCGATCTCATCGTCCAGAAGGTCGACGCGCAGCGGCGCGTCGCTGCCCATGGGAAAGATGTCCATGAGCGAGCCACGTACCGCGAACTCACCGTGGCCGGTGACGGTTTCCACCGCCAGATAGCCAGCCGCTTCCAGCCACCGGCGCTCGTCGGCGATGCGGAACCGGGCGCCCACCGCGAGGTCGAGCGTAAAGCCCTCCACGTAGCGTCTGGGCGCCAGACGTTGCAGCAGCGTCGGCAGGGTGATTACCAGATGGCGCGCATCGTGGGCCTGCCTGGGCAGGGTGTACAGGGTATGCAGGCGCTCCGAGATGATGTCCTCGTGGGGCGAGAATGCGTCGTACGCGAGCGTTTCCCACTCCGGGAAGTAGAGCGTCTCGATGTCGGGTGCAACGAAACCGAGCTCGTGCACCCAGTGCCGGGCGGCCGCACTGTCGGCGGCAACGACCACGGTCAGCTCCCGACGCGAGCGGGTAGCGGCGGCGACGGCGAGAGCCGCCGCGCTCCCGTGGAGCCCCTCCCAGCCGGCGCGCTGCCCCGGCCCGGGCGCCGACGGCGGCGAGAACGGTGAAAAAGCCTGTCGGCTCGGTGAGGGATCGGTGTCGGACATCCTCGGGCGGGTCGGTCGCAGCAAAGGGCCTGGTATTCTAACGCCCGTGAAACGCACCGCCATCATGGCGCTCTGGCTCGCCTCGCTCGCCGGCGCTTTTCTGCTCGGGCAGCGGCAGGGCTCGCTCGACCCGATTCCCAGTGCGCTTGACGCACCCCCGAAGACCGCGAGGACCGCGGACCCGGTTCCCGTTCCCCTGGCAGTGTCCGATCCGGTGCCGGACCCGGCCACCGTCGATCCTCTCGGTGCCGCCAGGTCCCTGATCGGCGAGGGACGCCCCCGCGAAGCGATGCGTCTGGTCGAGGACTATCTGGCGGCGTCCCCCGGGGAGGCGCAGGCGCTGTTCCTGCTTTCCGACCTCAGGCAGATGACGGGCGACGTGGAAGGTGCCCTGGACCCGCTGTTCGAGATCCTGCGTTTTCCGCCCACGCCCGAAGTGGCCGCCCGGGCCCGTCAGCGCCTGGACCTTCTGATCAACGCCAGGGAGCAGCAGCTCATCAACACCGGCGACCTGGCCGGGCTGGTCGCGTATTTCGAGGCGCTGGTGCTGGCGGATCCCAGCTGGGACGGATACCGGCTCAGGCTGGCGCGCTGGCTCGCCAGGAGCGGGAATCTGGATGCTGCCGCCGGG
Organism: Pseudomonadales bacterium; assembly: GCA_050118205.1. Classification (GTDB taxonomy): domain Bacteria; phylum Pseudomonadota; class Gammaproteobacteria; order Pseudomonadales; family Azotimanducaceae; genus SZUA-309. The sequence continues at coordinate 7,743 of JASFLG010000060.1, read as the reverse complement.
CTCATCCGGGAAGTGGGGGTGGTCGGCACGACCCAGGAGCAGATCGACCAGCTGGCCGGCGAGATTGAGCTCGCGCGAACGTCGCTGCCCGTCGAGCAGGACGGTCCCGCGATGTTCACCCGGGGTCGGGCCGCAGGTGCCGCCGCGAGCGCAAATGTCCGTTTTCTGGTCGATACCGGGGCTACCATGTCCGGGCTGGCGGAGAGCCGGCTCAGGGTCCTGGGTGCCGTCCGGGTACGGGAGTCGGTGTCGGTGCACACGGCCAACGGCGTGGCGCAGCTCCCCGTCTATCGGCTGCAGGCCCTCACCCTGGGGCCGGTCCGGCTCGAGGACCTGGAGGTGCTCGGGTTCGACCACCTGCCGCGCGACGCGGACGGGCTGCTCGGCATGGACGTCCTCGGCAGGTTGTCCGGCGGGCTGCCCGGGACTGTTGGCACGCCCGAGGATCCGCGTTAAAGTCAACAAGTTACACCGTTCGGCCCTGCGATATCAGACGGTTCAGTCAGCGAGGTTGATCACGTCAGAGCGATTGGTCACATGAAGATCACGCGCCCATCACCAAGGTTGTGAGACCGGTGATCGGAAGCGCGAGTGATCGACAAGGAGAGTGATCAGAGAGGAGAATACACCGCACCCGGAGTCCTTCCGGCGTGCCTTCTTTCTTTGCCCCGCGAGCGAAGCAGCGCCAGGCTGACAGCCGGATTACGAGCGGTACGGATGAACAGCACACACGATTGAGAGCATGAAAGCGACCAACATTTTCGACCCGAACTACTTCCACAAGGTGGTGGACTGTCAGTGGGCGTGCCCGGCGCACACGCCGGTGCCCGAGTACATCCGGCTGATCGCCCAGGAGCGCTACACCGAAGCGTACATGCTCAACTGGGACTCGAACGTGTTCCCGGGCATCCTGGGCCGGACCTGCGACCGGCCCTGCGAACCGGCCTGCCGGCGCGTGCGCACGGAAGAGAAGCCCGTCGCGATCTGCCGCCTGAAACGGGTCGCCGCGGACAACAAGGGCGATCTCGCCGCGTACATGCCCCACGTGCCGACCCGGAAGAACGGTAAGCGCGTGGCCCTGATCGGGGCCGGTCCGGCGTCTCTCGCGGTCGCCCGTGACCTGCTCCCGCACGGCTACGAGGTGCACCTGTTCGAGAAGGACCCTTCCGGTGGCGGTATGATGCGCTCGCAGATTCCTGCGTTCCGGCTGCCGATCGAGGTTCTGGAGGAGGAAGTGGACCGGATCCTCGACATGGGGGTCGTCACCCACTTCAATCACGAGATCAGCAGCATGAAGTCGTTCCTCGAGGACGAGGATTTCGATGCGGTTTTCGTGGGCACCGGCGCCCCCCGCGGCAGGGACCTGGACCTGCCCGGGAGACAGGAGGTCGCCGACCACATCTCCATCGGCATCGACTGGCTGTCGAGCGTGGCATTCGGACACACCTCCCGGATCGAAGGCAAGGTCATCGTCATGGGCGGCGGCAACACCGCGATGGACTGCTGCCGGACCGCCAAGCGCCTCGGCGCCGAGTCGGTGACCGTTGTCGTGCGCTCGGCGTTCGAGGTGATGAAGGCCTCGGACTGGGAAAAGGAGGATGCCATGAGCGAAGGCATCCCGATCATCAACAACCGCCCGCCGAAGGAGTTCGTGCACGAGAACGGCCGGCTCAAGGGCGTGGTTTTCGAGTGCGTGAAGCCCGTGCAGGGTGAGGACGGGCGTCTGAAGTACGTGCCGAGCGGCGAGCCGGACGTGTTCATGGAGGCGGATCACATCCTCATGGCCATCGGCCAGGAGAATCACTGCCCGTGGATCGAGCGGGACGTGGGCATCGAGTTCGACAAGTGGGACTGCCCGATACTGGACGAGGTGACCCTGCAGTCGAGCAACCCCAAGGTATTCTTCGGCGGCGACGCGGCACTCGGGCCCGAGAACATCATCTGGGCGTCGGCCCACGCTCACAAGGCCGCGATCTCCATCCACCTTTACTGTCAGGGCCGCGACATCAAAGCCGACCGGCCGCCGGAAGGTGTGAACCTGGTCAGCCAGAAGATGGGCGTGCACGAGTGGAGCTACGACAGCCAGCACGATCCGGCAGCCCGCTATCTGGTGCCCCACGTGGAGCGCAAGGTGGCGTTGGCAAACATCAAGGTGGAGGTCGAGCTCGGCTTCGACCGGGCGCTCGGCGCCAAGGAGGCGCAACGCTGCCTCAACTGCGACGTGCAGACCGTATTCTCCGAGAAGCTGTGTATCGAGTGTGATGCCTGCGTGGACATCTGCCCGATGGACTGCATCACCTTCACGGAGAACGCCGATGAGGAGGTGCTCCGCACCCGGCTCATGGCCCCGGCGAGCAACGTCGAGCAGGCCCTCTACGTTTCCGACGAGCTGAACACCGGCCGGGTCATGGTGAAGGACGAAGACGTCTGCGTGCACTGCGGATTGTGCGCGGAGCGCTGCCCGACCAATGCCTGGGACATGCAGAAATCCGTATTCCACATTCCGCAGCTTGGGTCTTACGCAGAATGACGATCTACAACGATTTCGTGATCCGTTTTGCCAATGTGAACGGATCGGGATCCGCCTCGGCGAACGGCATGTTCGCCAAGGCGCTGTTCCGTATGGGCGTGCCGGTCGCGACCCGCAACATCTTTCCGTCCAACATCCAGGGCCTGCCCACGTGGTTCGAGGTCCGGGTGAGCGAGAAGGGCTACCTTGGCCGCCGCGAGGGGGTGGACATCATGGTCGCCATGAATGCGGAGACCTTCACCGAGGATGTGGCGTCGGTGAAGCCGGGCGGCTTTCTGCTCTACGACAACACCAAGCCGCTCGCCGGAAACCTGAAGCGCGACGACATCACCGAGATCGGCATCCCGCTGACCGAGCTTCTGCTGCCCGTGTTCACTGACATCAAGCAGAGGGGGCTGTTCAAGAACATCACCTACCTCGGCGCGCTGTCGGCACTGCTGAACATCGAGTACGAAGTGATCACCGGCATGGTGTCCACCCAGTACAAAGGCAAGGACGCGCTGATCGCACCGAACATCAAGGCTCTGGAGATCGGCAGGGAGTACGCCCGCCGCTACCTGCCGTGCCCGCTGCCGTTTCAGGTGCGGCGCATGGACGGCAACGATGACAAGATCATGGTGGACGGGAACACCGCTGCCGCCATCGGCGCAATCTACGGTGGAGCCACGGTCTGCGCCTGGTATCCCATCACGCCATCGACCTCGGTGGCCGAAGCGTTCGAGCAGCACGCCAACCGGCTGCGCGTCGACAAGGACTGCGGCAGACGTAAGTTCGCCATCATCCAGGCCGAGGACGAGCTCGCGGCCATCGGTATCGTGATCGGCGCGGGCTGGAACGGCGCCCGGTCGTTCACCGCGACCAGTGGCCCCGGTATCTCGCTCATGACGGAGTTTCTGGGGCTCGCGTATTTTGCCGAGATCCCGGCCGTGCTCATGGACATTCAGCGGGCGGGACCGTCCACGGGAATGCCGACCCGCACACAGCAGTCGGATCTGATCTCGACGGCGTATGCTTCACACGGCGACACAAAGCACGTGCTTCTGTTTCCGTCGACGCCGAAGGAGTGCTTCGATTTCGCGGCCACGGCTTTCGATCTCGCAGACCGGCTGCAGACACCGATCATCCTGGTGAGCGATCTCGAGCTCGGCATGAACGACAACCTGTCCGACCCGTTGGAGTGGGACGATGCGCGCACCTACGACCGCGGCAAGGTGCTCACGGCGGAGGATCTGGACGGCATGGAGCGGTTCGGCCGGTATCTGGATGTCGACGGCGACGGCATCGGCTATCGAACCTATCCCGGCACCCATCCGGACAAGGGGGCGTTCTTCACCCGTGGCACGTCGCGGGACGAGTACGCGCGCTACACGGAATCGCCGGAAGCTTACGAGCAGAACATGGATCGGCTGCTCAAGAAGTGGCGCACGGCGGCGACCCTGGTGCCCAGGCCGGAGATCGAGAGCTCCGGATCACGGGCGGGCATCATCTACTACGGTACGTCGGCCCTGCCGATGCGCGAGGCCCTGGATCTGCTGTCCGAGGAAGGCATTCATCTCGATACCATGCGTCTGCGCAGCTTCCCGTTCAGCGACGAGGTGTACCGCTTCATCACTGATCACGATTTCGTGTTCGTGGTGGATCAGAACCGGGATGCGCAGATGAAGACGCTGCTGGTGACCGAAGGTGAGCTGGATCCGGCCAATCTCGTTTCCGTGCGCTACTACGGCGGGCTGTCCATTTCCGCGGACACCATCCGCGATCAGGTGTCCGAATACTTTACGCAGCAGAAGCTGCCAAGGCTCACCGAGGTGAAGTCATGACCTTTGTCGCAAAACCCCGAGTTCACCACCCGAAGCTGCCGATCAACGAGATCGGTCTGACCCGGCGTGACTACGAGGGATCGGTATCCACACTGTGTGCGGGGTGCGGCCATGATTCCGTCAGCGCCGCGATCGTGCAGGCGTGCGCAGAGCTTTCCCTGCCGCCACACAAGTTCGCCAAGGTATCCGGCATCGGCTGCTCGTCGAAGACGCCGAGCTACTTCCTGAACCGGTCCCACGGGTTCAACTCGGTGCATGGACGCATGCCTTCGGTGGCGACCGGCGCCAACCTGGCAAACCGGGAGCTTTACTGCATCGGGGTCTCCGGTGACGGCGACACGGCCTCCATCGGTCTGGGGCAGTTCGCTCACATCGTGCGCCGGCGCATCAACATGCTGTACATCGTGGACAACAATGGCACGTACGGGCTCACCAAGGGGCAGTTCTCGGCCACCAACGATAAGGGCTCCACGAGCAAGAAGGGCCTGCCCAACCTGTACGAGCCCATAGATCTGGTCTCCATGGCGCTGCAGATCGGTGCCAGCTTCGTGGCCAGAAGCTTCTCCGGTGACAAGAAACAGCTGGTGCCGCTGATCAAGGCGGGCCTCATGCACAAGGGTTTCGCCTTCATCGACGTGATCTCGCCCTGCGTTGCCTTCAACAATCACCAGGGCTCTACGAAGAGCTACGACTACGTACGCGGTCACAGCGAATCGGTCACGGTGTCGGATTACTTTCTGCCACACGACGAGATCACCGTGGATTACGACCCGGGCACGAGCGAGGACGTGAAGATGCCGGACGGCTCGATGCTGAGGCTGCACAAGCTCGATGGCGGGTTCGATGTCCACGACCGCACAGGCGCCCTGAACTTCGTCCAGAGGCAGCAGGCCGAAGGGGAGGTGGTCACCGGGCTTCTGTACGTCGACCCGGACGCCTCCGACTGTCACGAGATCCTGGACACAGTGCAGCGGCCGCTCAACAGCCTCGACGTGGGCGATCTCTGCCCGGGCAGCGCGGCGCTCGGGCCGATCAACGAGAGCTTCCGCTAGACCTGGCCGGAGGGCCCTTTACATCGCCGGGTCAATGCGGATGTTGCCCCGCACAAGGCAAATTCCCATAATACGCGCCCTCAAAAACCCCTGAGGAAGTGCCGTGGCTTTACCGAGTCTCGACGACTATTTCCCCGACTGGAAGGAACGCGAAGCCCTCGCCGAGGCGATGATTCCGATCATCGGGCGCCTGTACCGGCGCAACGTGGTCTCCTACTGCTACGGCCGCGCGCTCTACAACCAGAGCGTCATGCAGATCATGAAGACGCACCGATACGTCCGTCAGCTGGAACCGGGTAACGAGCTCTCCGAGTTCGAGAGCTATCCGATTCTGGAAGCGCTCTCCCAGCTCGACCTGGGCCCGTCGCACATCGACGTGGGCAAGCTGGCGTTCAAGTACATGGAAGAGTCCGCCTCGAGCCAGATCACACCGCTCGAGTTCTGCGAGAGAGAGTGCGCGGAGGTCATCGGCCGGCACATCCCGCCCCTGGAGAAGCCGCAGGACGTGGTGCTGTACGGGTTCGGCCGCATCGGCCGGCTGCTGGCACGACTCCTGATCGAGAAAACGGGCGGCGGCGGACAGCTGCGCCTGCGGGCCATCGTGGTAAGGGGTGGCCGGGACGACGATCTGGTCAAGCGGGCCTCCCTGCTCCGGAGAGATTCCGTGCACGGCAGCTTTCAGGGCACCCTCAGGATCGACCACGAGAATCAGTGTGTCATTGCCAACGGCAACGTGATCCGCATGATCTATGCCGACAAGCCGTCGGACGTGGATTACACCGCCTACGGCATCGACAATGCCATCATCATCGACAACACCGGCGCCTGGCGCGACGAGGCGGGACTCGGTCAGCACCTGAAGTGCCCGGGGGCCGCCAAGGTGGTTCTGACCGCTCCGGGCAAAGGGGCGATCAAGAACATCGTTTCCGGCGTGAACAGCGAGACGCTCGAGCCCACCGACAAGATCCTGGCGGCCGCCTCCTGCACCACCAACGCGATCGTCCCGGTACTCAAGGCGATGAACGACGAGTTCGGCATCGAGTCGGGGCACATGGAGACGGTGCATGCCTACACGCCGGACCAGAACCTGCTCGACAACTATCACAAGAAGAACCGTCGTGGCCGGGGCGCACCGCTGAACATGGTGATCACGGAGACGGGCGCGTCTTCCGCGGTCGTCAAGCTTCTTCCCGAGCTGGAAGGAAAGCTCACCGGCAATGCCATCCGGGTGCCGACCCCGGACGTGAGCCTGGCCATCCTCAACCTCACCGTGGGCCGGAACACGAATCTCGAGGAGGTGAACGACTACCTCCGCTACACCTCCATGCACTCCAACATGCAGCGCCAGATCGACTTCACCACCTCGCCGGAGGTGGTATCCAGCGATTTCGTCGGCAATCGGCATGCCTGCATCGTCGACGGTGGCGCCACGATCGTGAAGGACAAGCAGGCGGTGCTCTATGTCTGGTACGACAATGAGTTCGGATATGCGTGCCAGGTGGTCCGGGTCGCGCAGAAGTGGGCCGGCATCTCCTACCCGCTGATTCCCAAGGACGTGGTCAAGCAGGGCTTCTGAGCGGACCCGGCAAGGATTCCGGCGGTCGGCGTTGGCATCGGGCAGGGTGCGCCACTATAATTCGCGTGGCCTGCCGAGGTACGCAAGCGCTCCTTGCCGACCGCCGCCTCTCTGTGCCAGAGACATTGAGATTCCTCGCCGCGCCGCGGTCGCAGGGCGTTTTTCTGCGCCATAGCGTCGGCGCCAACAGCAGCACAAATCGACCATGATCAAAATCAAGAAAGGTCTCGACTTACCCATATCCGGGGAGCCGGAACAGGTAATCGAGGACGCGCGTGCGGCGCGTTCCGTTGCCCTGCTCGGCGACGATTATCCGGGCATGAAACCGACCATGCTGGTCGCCGAGGGCGACGTGGTCCGGAAGGGGCAGCCCCTGTTCTCCGACAAGAAGAACGAAGGCGTGCACTACACGTCCCCGGCAGCGGGCCGGGTGAGCAGCATCAATCGCGGCGCCAAGCGCGTGCTGCTGTCGGTCGTCATCGAGATCGAAGGGGACGATGCGGAATCCTTCGGCGCCACAGCCCAGGACGGCCTGACCCGCGAGGGGGTCACCGAGAAGCTCCTGGCGAGCGGATTGTGGACGGCCCTGCGGACCAGACCGTTCGCCAGGGTGCCCGCGGTCAGCCAGGAACCCCACTCCATCTTCGTGACGGCCATGGATACGAACCCGCTCGCGCCGGATCCGGCAGTGATCATCGGCACGGCACCCGAGGCGTTCGCGCTCGGGCTCGACGTGCTCGCCACGCTTACCGATGGCCCGGTGTT
>JASFLG010000059.1:0-13204 GCA_050118205.1 Pseudomonadales bacterium | reverse complement strand
TGAGCGTTAACAAGGCAACCAACGAGCTTTTCAGGGTTGCCAACACGCCCGAGTCGGTCCTTGCGCTAGGGCTGGAGAAGCTGAAGCGCTACATCCAGACCATCGGCCTGTACAACACGAAGGCGGAGAACATCCTGAAGACGTGTGCCATCCTCATCGCGGAGCACGGCGGCGAGGTACCGGAGGATCGCGCCGCACTCGAGGCGCTGCCGGGTGTCGGCCGCAAGACGGCCAACGTGGTCCTGAACACGGCCTTCGGCCATCCCACCATCGCTGTGGACACGCACATCTTCCGCGTTGCCAACCGCACCGGCATCGCACCCGGCAAGAACGTGCGCGAAGTCGAGGACCGGCTCGAGCGTCTGGTGCCGCCGGAATACAAGAAAGACGCGCACCACTGGCTGATCCTGCACGGGCGCTACGTCTGCACTGCGCGCAAGCCCCGTTGCGGCGCCTGCCTCATCGAGGACCTCTGCGAGTTCAAGGACAAGACGGAGTACGCGTGAGGGCCCGGCAGGGCCGCTTCAGAGGTCCACCAGCTCCACCGTCTCTACAGGTCGGCCCAGAAAGTAGCTGCCCACCCGCCTGAAACGCCGCACACCGTCAGTGGCCAGAAGCTCGAGGCTCCCGGTGCCTGCGCGTGTCGTGCCGAGCGCCGCCGCAACGCGCCGGGCCGTGGTGGCCGCCGAGTCCACGACCACGGTGCCCGACGGCAGGAGGGTGTCCAGCGCCGCACGGAACACGGGAAAGTGGGTGCAGCCGAGGACCACCGTCGCGGGCGTCGAGATACTGCCGCCCTCCACGTGGCCGTGCAGATAGTGGCGCAGCACGCTCTCGCAGAACGTGCCCGCATGCTCGCCTTCCTCGGCGAGCGCCACCAGCAGCGGACAGGCCCGCGCGTGAACCTTGAGATCGGGTCGCAGCCCGAGAATGGCACGCTGGTACGCGCCGCCGATGACCGTGCTCTCGGTCGCAAGGACGAGCACCGGGGCCCCGGGCGGGGACTCTGCCGCCGCCACCGCGCCAGGCTCGACCACTCCGAACACCGGCAGATCCGGATGGCCCTCCGCCAGCGCCTCGAGCGCAAACGCCGACGCCGTGTTGCACGCAACCACCAGTGCCCGGATGCCGCGACGGACGAGAATCTCGGAAGCCTGCAGCGCGTAGCGGGCCACCGTGCCCGGAGACTTGCTGCCATACGGGAGCCGCGCCGTGTCGCCGAGATAGATGAAGGACTCGCCCGGAAGCGCCGCCTGCAGCGCACGCAGCACCGTCAGACCGCCCATCCCGGAGTCGAAGACACCGATGGGCGCCGTGTTGTCGGTCATGGGTTACTCGAAGCTGACAAGTGTCCTAGGACGACTTCCTGAACCAGGACTTGATCTTACTGGGCTTCGAGGGGTCGTGCCCGGGGCCTTGGTGGTCCGGAGCACGGAAACGGGTAACGTTGCCGCGGATCGGTGGCTCCCTGCGCCCTTTGAGCTCGCGGATCTTCTTCTCGATGATCAGATCCTCCTTGCGCTTGGCGTTGATTGCCGCCGCGATGTCGATGCCGCAACGCGCGCAGTGGCTGGCCTCGAGCTGCAGATGACCGCATCGGGGACACTCGACGTGGGCCGCGGTGATGTCACGCAGGGTGTGCTCGGCGCTCCGCTCCTCGCGGTCGACGCGATAGTCGAGCTTCGTTTCCGATTTCGGCGTCAGGTCCTTGATCCGGGCCAGGGCCCCGAGGTCCGCGAAGCGCGCCTGCAGGCTCAGGGCCTGATCCTGGGACAGCTGGGATCGGATGACCACGGTTCGGCCACTGAACAGCATACTGGCCTTGCGCTCATCGATTTTCAGCTCCTTGGCCAGGTTTTTCTGAACGGTTTCCTGCCGGGCACCCTCGGCGACCTCGCCGCTGAAAAGCACCTGATAGTGGTTCATTGCTCACTCCGTAAGCCGTCGCACACTCCCTGCACCCGCACCGCCGATGCAGGAATTCAGGCGGACAACCCGCCTCATCGACCGATGATACGCGCGGCCACCCACCCGGAACGTGAACCAGTTCGCACCGCGCAAACCGCTTCCGGTGCGGTGCCGCGCCGCGTGGCTGTGCTAAGGTGGCCGCCGAAGATGAACGCCCCCGTCGCACAATAAGGCGCCACTCGTAATGGACGTTGACGCACCGGCAGCCGCCGGCGGCAGCTGGTCACCCGGCAGCGAGATGAGCAGCCGTTTCCGGGGCTATCTACCCGTGGTGGTCGATCTGGAGACCGGCGGCTTCGACCCGGATCGACACGCCATCCTGGAGATGGCCGCCGTGGAGGTGGTCTTCGAAGGCGAGGCGCTGGTGATGGGCAACCGCTGGGTGCAGGCGGTCGCACCCTACCCGGGCAGCGCCCTGGATCCGGCAGCGTTGAAGGTCACCGGTATCGATCCCGGCGACCCGGGCCGGGGTGCCATCGACGAGGCGAGCGCCTTCCGTGAGATGTTCCGACGCGTGCGACGGGCCATGAAGCGCGCGGGCTGTCAGCGGGCCATTCTGGTGGCGCACAACGCCGCATTCGATCACCAGTTCATGCAGCGTGCCTACGAGCGCAATCGGCTGAACCGCAGCCCGTTCCACCCGTTCAGCTTCATCGACACGGCCTCCCTCGGCGCTGTGGCCTTCGGGCATACGGTACTGTCGGAGTGCTGCCAGCGGGCCGGCATCGCCTTCGATGCGAGCAAGGCGCACAGCGCCCTGTACGATGCCGAGAAAGCCGGGGCGCTGTTCTGCGAGATCGTGAACCGTTGGCGCGGCGCATGGCCGCGCGGGTGAAGATCAGCCGGCGGCGGCACCCGCGCCTTTGATGAGAGGCTCGAGCTCGCCGGACTCGAACATCTCCGTGACGATGTCGCAACCGCCGATCAGCTCGCCGTTCACGTAGAGCTGCGGGAACGTAGGCCAGTTCGCATATCTTGGCAGGGTCGACCGGATCTCCGGGTGGCTCAGAATGTCCACGTAGGCAAAGCGCTCGCCGATGTTGATCAGGCACTGCACCGTCTGCGCCGAGAATCCGCACTGCGGCGCGGCGGGAGAGCCCTTCATGTACAGCAGGATCGGGTTGGACTCGATCTGCTCTTTGATGGTTGCGACGACTTCCTCGCTCAAGCTTTCGCTCATGTAAGATTCTCCCTTGGGTTTGCGGCCGGCCTCGTGGGATCGTGGCCTGCCGACAAACGGAAATTCTAGCCCGCCACCCGGGAATTGCCCAGGGGACACGGATTTGGACCCCGCCCGGCGCGGTGAGTTCGCGCTCGCGCACCACGAACCGTAAGCCGGGGGACCGCACGAGGAAACGCATTGGGATTTCAGTTCGACCGGATCATCGACCGTACGGGCACGAGCAGCAGCAAGTGGGAGAAGTACGCGGGACGCGACATCCTGCCGTTCTGGGTCGCGGACATGGATTTCGCCACCCCGGAACTCATCCGCGCCGCCGTCGCAGAGCGTCTCGGCCACGAGGTGCTGGGCTACACCCGCACCCCGCCGTCCCTGGTCGCCGCCTTCATCGGCTGGCTCGCGCGCAGCTACGCCTGGACGGTGCCCGAGGAGTGGCTGGTGTGGATTCCCGGCGTGGTGCCGGGGGTGAACCTCACGGCCCGGGCCGTGGCGGAACCGGGCGGCGCCATCGTCGTTCCGGTGCCCGTGTACTACCCCTTCCTTTCGGTCGCCCGCAACGCCGGACAGACCGAGCTCCGGGTTCCCCTGGTCAGGCAGGGACGGCGCTGGGTCATGGACTTCACGGCACTTCAGGATGCGGTGGATGCCTTCGACGGCGGCCGGGCGCGTCTGCTGCTGCTGTCGAATCCGCAGAACCCCACCGGACGGGCCTACACCCGGGCGGAGCTGACCGCGTTGGCCGACTTCTGCTTCGCGAACGACCTGACTCTCTGCTCGGACGAGATCCACTCGGCCATCATCATCGACCCCGAAGCCCGGCACGTGCCCATCGCCAGTCTCGACCCTGAGATCGCCCGACGGACAGTTTCCCTGTTCGCGGCGACCAAGACCTACAACATGCCCGGGCTGAGTTGCGCCGTGGCCGTCATCCCGGACCCGGAGCTGCGCCGCGCCTTCATACGCGCCCAGGCGGGCCTGGTACCCGGCATCGGACCGCTGGCCCTCGCAGCATCGGAGGCCGCCTTTGCGGACGACACCGATTACCTGCCCGCGCTGCTCGACTATCTGCGCGAGAACCACAGACGTCTTGCCGAGGTCGCCGGCGAGCGGATGACGCCGGTCGAGGCGACCTATCTGGGCTGGATCGATCTCACCGACACGCCGGTAGCGGCCCGCGCGGGCGCCCACTTCGAGGCGCACGGTCTCGGCCTGTCGGACGGTGGACCCTTCGGCGGGCCCGGTTACGTGCGCTTCAACTTCGCTTGCCCGCGGGTGCTGCTCGATCGGGGCCTCGAGCGCCTCGCGGCCGGACTGGATGCGCTGAACGGGCATTGAACTCCCCCTGGGGCTCAAGTAGCATTCGCTGTTTTTTCCGGAAGGCAGCAGGGGTCCTCTCGTTTTCACCAGAGGTTGTCGCTGCCTTTTCTCGTTTTCGACCGATGAATCCGGGGCAGACCAGGCACAGGAGCCTTGAGGGCACGCGATGAGCCATCTGATGGAAACCTACAAACGCCTGCCGGTGGCCTTCGTCCGCGGCTCAGGGGTTTATCTCGAGGATACCGCCGGCAGGCAGTATCTGGACGCACTCACCGGTCTTGCCGTCTGCGGTCTCGGTCACGCCCATCCGGCCATCAGCCGCGCGATCGCGGAGCAGGCGGCGACCCTCACGCACACCTCCAACCTCTACGAGGTCCCGCTGCAGGAACGGCTTGCCGAGAAGCTGTGCGCCCTGTCCGGCATGGACCGCGTCTTTTTCGGTAACTCGGGTGCCGAGGCGAACGAGGCCGCCATCAAGATCGCCCGGCTGCACGGCCACGGCCGCGGCATCGACAAGCCGACCACCGTGGTCATGGAAGGGAGCTTTCACGGCCGTACCATGGCCACGCTCACCGCCACCGGCAACCGCAAGGTGCAGGCGGGCTTCGAGCCCCTGCTCAAAGGTTTCGTGCGCGCTCCGTTCGGTGATGCGGACGCGGTGGCTCAGATCGCCCAGAACAATCCGGACGTCACCGCCGTGCTGGTGGAGCCCATCCTCGGCGAGGGCGGCATCGTCATCCCGGACGACGGCTACCTGGCAGATCTGCGTCGGATCTGCGACGAGCAGGGCTGGCTGCTCATGCTCGACGAGGTGCAGACGGGCAACGGCCGCACCGGTACCTTTTTCGCCTACCAGCAGTCAGGCGTCATGCCGGACGTGGTGACTACCGCCAAAGGGCTCGGCAACGGCATGCCCATCGGTGCGTGCCTGGCCCGCGGCGCGGCGGCGGAAATCCTCAAGCCCGGCAATCACGGCTCTACGTTCGGCGGTAACCTGCTCGCCTGCGCCGCCGCGACCGCGGTGCTCGACACGATGGAGGCCGACGGGCTCTTCGAGCGGGCGCGCGTGCTCGGTGAGCGAATCGTCTCCGGGCTCGGCAAGGCGCTTGCCGGCAACAACTCGGTCTCGGAGATACGCGGCCGCGGGCTCATGATCGCCGTCGAGATGGCTGCTCCCTGCGCGGAGTTCGTCACCCGCGGCCTGGAAGCGGGGGTGCTGATCAACGTCACCCGCGACAACGTGGTCCGGCTGCTGCCGCCGCTCACCCTGACGGACGCGGAAGCAGACGAGCTGGTCGCCCGGGTGGCCCGCACCATCAACGGCGCCTGAGGGCGGCCCATGGCTAGACGCGACTTTCTCACGCTTCTGGACTGCTCGCCGGAGGAACTGAAGAGCATCATCGCCCGCGGCACGGAGCTGCGCGGCATGACCGAGCAGCCGAGAAGCCTGACCGGCAAATCCGCCGTCCTGCTCTTCCAGCTGAACTCCACCCGGACCCGCGTCGCGTTCGAGGTGGGGCTCGCCGAGCTCGGCGGCCACGCCGTGGTGCTGAGCCCGAAGGACAGCCAGTTCGGACGCGGCGAGCCCGTGGAGGACACCGCCAGGGTGCTATCGGAGATGGTGGACGCGGTGATCATCCGCAGCCCCTCCCAGGCGTTGCTCGAGCAGTTCGCCGCAGCAGCGAGCGTCCCGGTGATCAACGCGATGAGCGAGCGCTTTCACCCCTGCCAGCTGCTGGCGGACATCCAGACCTTCGAGGAGCTGCGTGGGCCCATAGAAGGCCGCACGGTCGCCTTCGTCGGTGACGGCTACAACATGTGTCACTCCTACATCAACGCCGCCCGACAGTGGGGCTTTCACCTGAAGATCGCCTCACCGGAAGGCTACCGGCCGGACCCCGAGATCCTCAAGACGACCAACAACGCGGAGCTCGTGGCGAGTGCGGAGCAGGCCGTGACCGGCGCCGACCTGGTGGTCACCGACGTCTGGTCGTCGATGGGTCACGAGGAGGAGCACGCCCGCCGCATGGCGGCCTTCGCGGACTATCAGGTGAACGAGACGCTGCTCGACCGGGCAGCAGATGACGTGCTCTTCATGCACTGCCTGCCCGCCCACCGGGGCGAGGAAGTGAGCCACACGCTGATCGATGATCCCCGCTCCTGCGTCTTTCGAGAGGCCGGCAACCGGCTGCACAGCCAGAAGGCGCTGCTGGAGTTTCTACTCGCCTGACCCGTCCGCCAGGCCTCTGAATGCGCAGGTCCGCGCCAGATCCGCAGGTCCAGGCTAGATCCGCAGATCTTCGAGGGGCAGGGGCTTGGCGATCCGGTATCCCTGGGCGTAGTCGACGCCGATTTCCTGCAGACGGTCCAGGATCTCCTGGTCCTCCACGTATTCGGCGATCGTCTTCTTGCCCATGTAATGGCCGATCTCGTTGATGGACCGCACCACGGCATAGTCGCCCGGGTTGTTGGCGATGTCGCGCACGAAGACGCCGTCGATCTTGACGAAGTCCACGGGCAGGTTGCGCAGGTAGGAATACGAGGAGAGTCCCGTTCCGAAGTCGTCGAGCGAGAACTGACAGCCGATGATCTTCATGCGGTTCATGAAATCGACCGCGTTGTCCAGATTGGCAATGGCCGCCGTCTCGGTGATCTCGAAGCAGACCTTCGAGGTGGGTGCCTGGCTCTTCGAGAATTGCTCCAGCACGAAGTCCGGGAACGTCTCGTCGTTGATGGAGTGACCCGAGACGTTGATCGAGAAGCCACCGAAGTGGTCGAGCTTGTCACGGTTGACGCTCATCCAGTGGAACACCCGCTCGATCACCCAGCGATCGATGGCCGTCATCCGGTTGTACGTCTCCGCGGCAATGATGAAATCGCTCGGCGGCATGATGTCACCGAGCTCGTCGATCATGGTGAGCAGAATCTCGTAGTGCTGCTCACCCGCATCGGTCCTCGTCCTGCCGGAACCATCGAGGATGGGCTCGATCCGCTGACAGTTCAGTATCAGGCGATCCTCTTCCAGTGCCTTGTCGAGCTGCGTCACCCACTCCATCACGCCGTGACGGCGCATCATGGTGGCGTTGCCGAGCTCGTACTCCTGCAGACGGTTGCGTCCGGCGTCCTTCGCCGTGTAGCACGCCTCATCAGCGTACTGCATGGCGTTGTCGACGCTGTCCATGGTCTGATCCACGAACACGAGACCCATGCTGGCGGACAGGTTGTACATGCGCCCGTCCCACTCGAAGCGGGCCCTGCGCACGCTGTTCAGGAGGTCTTCCGCCAGATCCCGGGCTTCCTGGGTCTGCACGTCCTCCACCAGGATGCCGAATTCGTCGCCGCCGAGGCGCGCAACCTCCGCCTGACGGTTGGACAGCGCCTTGGCGATCTCGTCGGCGATCAACTTGAGGAGCTCGTCCCCTGCCGTGTGGCCGCTTGTGTTGTTGACGATCTTGAACTGATCCAGGTCCAGGTAGAGGAGCGCGTGCTGGAGCTCCTTGCCCTTGGCGGTCTGAATCGCGGTCTCCACCCGACGCTCGAACTCCTTGCGATTCAGGAGCTGGGTCAGATCGTCGTGACTCGCCTGGTAGGCCAGCTGATTGTGCATGTTCTCGAGCATCCGCTGAGAGGCCCGCTCCATCAGCGGCAGGTCGTAGTCGTCGAGCAGGGTGATCTCACCCTTGTGCAGCCCGTCAGCCATCTCCCTGAGCGCGAGCTCCCGATTCTTGATGCCCTTGCGGTTCACCAGCACGAAGGACGAGGCGTCGTCTCCGACGAAGGCCACGGTCAGAATCAGAGGCCGTCCCTGCGCGTCCGCGGCGGCGAGCCACTCGCCCACCTGAATCCGGCGCGCCCGCTCCACCGCCTTGGACCAGCTGGTGCGGATCTCCTCATCGTCCGTCTCGATGGCAGGTTCCGCATCGGGCAGCAGGCCGTCCAGGCCGAGCGCATCGGCCACACCGCTCGGCTCCACGGGTGAGTAGCTGACCTTCGCCTTCTTGCCCGTGGTATCGCCAACCAGGGCGGAGGACAAAGCCATGATCAGCGGCGTCCGCTTGCTCGGATCGAAGGAGATGCTGTTCAGCCCGCTCACCACGCGCTTGAGCAGCGCGTCGGGATCGACGTAGGCATCGGAACCCTCGGCAATGGAGCCGTCAAGCTGACCCCACAGCTGGTCGACCAGGGCCAGCTGATCCTGAAACTCGTGACTGTCCGCCCCCTTGCGCAGGTGCGTGTGCACGAGCAGGTTGCGCCAGCCCGGGTTCATGAGCTCCAGCAGCAGATCCGGCACCTCCCGGCCCGACAGGCGCTCCTGCATCTCACCAAGCACCGTCCGGCGGGCCCGGGCCAGCTTCTGCTGGCCTTCGCTGGCGCGCACGGTGCGCTCGATGTTGCCCCGGTAGGCGCGCGTCTGCTTGTCGACGAGCGGATTGAGCTCGTCCACGACCTCGGAGAACACCTCGGGGTTCTGGTCGAACTCGGTGACCACGCGCTTCAGGAGCTCGTCGACGCGACCTGCCACCTCGCGGTCTATACCCTCGCGAACGTCCTTCTGGTTGCCGAGGCGCGCGAGCTGATTCAGCATCTGCACGGCGCTGTGCGGCCCGGCCTCGTCCGGGGTCAGAAATGCGGGATCGACCGCCGCGAGCTTGTTCAGGGTGATCTCGAGCCGGGCGATCCAGTCCCTGATTCCTTCGGTCAGGAAGGAATCCTGACGCAGCGAATCCACCAGGGACTCCATCACGTTCAGGGTATCGTAGTCGGATTCGTTCAGCCGTTTGCGGTCGCCGTGCTTGGTCTTCAGGAGCTCGACCAGCCGCGGGCGCACACGCTGGTCCGTGAGCGCCGCGTCGTCGCCCAGCTCCGACTCGATGGTGGTCAGGGCCGAAAGGATGTCGTTCGTATCGAAGGTGTCGGCGGGTGAGGTGTCCGGCGTCGCGAGGATCGCATCGCGCTGCATGCCGAGCAGCTCCCGGCTGCGACGGTCCACAGACAGGAGGCTGCGCGCGGTGCTGTAGAGGTCCCGGCCGTGCGCGGCCGGCGCGGAAAACGGGTTGTGGTCGACCCGCGGCGCGGCCGGGCGGATGCCTTCGGCCGCCATGGTCGCTTCACGCACCGCTGTATCCATTTCCTGATATGCCTCGGGCTCCACGCGGACCCCGGAGGGCGTGCGCCGGACGCTGACCCGCTGCAGGGATTCGCGGAGCTCCTGCACGGACGGAAAGGCACCGCTTTCCTCGAACGCTTGAGCGAGCGCCGCGTAGAGGTTGCCGAGCATGGGCATGAGCGCGGACTCGAAGCAGCGGTAGACGTCCTGCTTGACCACGCGGCGGAACTCGAAGTCCTTGAGGGCGTCGTCGAAGGACCAGGTGATCACGGATGGGCCGACCGGGATGACATCCTTGTGAGTCCACGGCTTGGCCACCAGACCGAGCTGCGCACGCAGGTCCAGAATCTGCTCGGTGTAACGGTTCTCGGCCTTGGAGATGACCTCGGCCACGGCCAGCCACTCCTCGAACTGCTCGGTATCGACGAGCTCGAGCTTGTTGGAGTTGCCGGTCTCCCGACGCCGGCGACGTTCGAGCACGTCCTCCAGCTCCGAGATCTGGTCGATCTGCTTCAGCGTTTCGCCGAGGAAGTCGTGCCGGATCCGATCGCGATTCTTATCGATGAGCTCCAGGCCTTCGAAGTACATCATCTGCACCGCGTTCGTGCCCGCGTCACGCGCCTTGACCAGGAGCTCGTTGTCGACGATCCCGAAGAACTGGGAACAGATCCGATCCAGGGCCCGCTGGGTGATCCGACGCAGCTTGTTCTTGACCTCGCTGGCCGCCTCGTCATCGATCCGCCGGTCCTTGAGCAACTGCTCGGGAATCTCCTGCTCCTCGGGACGGGGCGACGCCCCGTGGGCTTCCCGGCGGGCCTCGCGGGCGGTGCCGCCGTTGCTGTCCGTGAACTCGCCCTCGATCACGTTGCCGCCGTCCATCGCGGATCGGGACAGCATGCCCGATGCGATCGCGAACTCGATCAGCGAGGAGAAAGCGTCCTCCGGCATGCCCTCGTCGAACCGCACCCCTACCCCGTTGCCCGCGTCGGTGATCCGGGCAATGACCGCCTGGGTGCGGAAGTGCTTCTGGCCGCTCGGGGTGGCCACGGAAAAGTGCAGGGCGATGAGATCGCCGGGGTTGGCGTTGGCGCCGGTGGCCGTCAGGGAGCGCGATCCTCCCGTCCCGGTCAGCAGCATCCCTTCCTGGCAGAAATCACGAATGGTACACAGCCAGGAACGACCCTGATCAGGGTGTACGAGCGCAGAAAGGGAGATCGGCTGCCGCGGATACTTCCGGCGATTCACGGTTGCAGTGTCCATCTGCGAATTCGGCTGGACATTACCCGATATGGCTTGGGACGTCACGTCAACCTCCTAGCAACCGCGCACGATTCGGTCACGCCCCTGAGACTTGGCGGCGTAAAGTGCACGATCTGCGCGCTGCATCACATCTTCAATCCGCTCGCCACGGCGGAAACTGGCGACGCCGACCGAAACCGTCTGCCGGTAGTCGGTCGCCTCCGGCACGATCAGGTGACTTCGCGTGCGCTCGCCGAGCCGCGTGGCGACGCGGGTCGCGGTCTCTTCGTCGGCGCCCACGAGCACCAGCAGAAATTCCTCGCCGCCCAGCCTGGCGACAAAGTCCACGGAGCGGACCACGCCGTCGGCGATCTGCGCGAAGTCTTTCAGCGCCTGGTCGCCCGCATGATGACCATACCGATCGTTGACCCGCTTGAAGTGATCCAGGTCGCAATAACACAAGGTGAAGGAAACGTGACCACGATCCGCAAGCGCCTTCTGCCGGGTAAGAACGTCCATGATGTAGCGGCGGTTGTACAGGCCCGTGAGCTCGTCGCGCATGGCCAGGTCGGCAAGCTGCTCCATGGCCTCGTTCAGACGGTCCCGGCGCCGCTCGAACGCCAGCTTCAGCGCGGTGATCTCGGAGGCCATGACGGTCATGCCGGCCAACATGCAGGTGAACGCAATCGCGATCAGACCCTCGAATGCCGGCTCCGCCGAGTGCAGCAGCATGAGAAGCCCGCTGCTGACAAGGTAACTTACCCAGGTGAGCCCTGAGATCAGAAGCATGTGTTCCCGCTCGAGGTGCAGCGCCGCGTAGACCAGTCCGAGAAGCGGCACCACGAGCAGCAGGAGACGCAGCACGTGCGGCACCAGCGCCGCCACCACCACCACGCCCAGGTTGCACCACAGAGCCTTGGCGAAGGTCAGGGTCCCCGCATCGAAGCGCCCGTGCAGCTCATCGGCGAAGAGCAGGCCCAGAAAGCCGAGCACCCAAGCGCCGAGCAGCACCACGAAGGCGCCGCCGGTGATCTCGAGGTACCCGTGCCTGGCGAGCCCGACACAGAACAGCACGTAGATCGCCAGGCCGCAGACGACCAGGACGGTTCGGTGGGTCCTTGAGAGACCTAGGTCGGCGAGCGACAGCAACACGCACGCTCCGGGGATCGATTCGAGAAGCCGCTATTTTAGAGAGCGGTTACCCGGGCCGCGTGATGCGTTGTAACGGACTTGTGACACGGCCCGCCGCATCCGGTTCAGGCCAGCACGCGCTCCACCGCCTTGTGCCAGCCTGTGAGCAGGTACTCACGTTGGGTGTCGGGCATGGCAGGGAGGAACTCCCGATCGAGGCCCCACATGCGGCCGGCGGAGGCGAGATCGTCGACCAGGCCGCCGCCGAGAGCAGCCAGCAAGGCGGCGCCGAGAGCCGTAGTCTCCACGTTCACGGGCCGCTCCACCGGGCAGCCGATGATGTCTGCAAGAAACTGACACAGCCAGTCGTTGACGACCATGCCGCCGTCAACGCGAAGCTGACCGACCTCGGCACCGTCCGCCGCAACCGCCTCGATCAGGGCAACCGTCTGATAAGCGACGCTGGCCAGCGTTGCGGTGATCAGGTGGTCACGATTGGTATCCAGCGTCATGCCGGTGAACAGGCCCCGCGCGTTGGGGTCCCAGTACGGCGCGCCGAGACCCGTGAAGGCGGGCACCAGATACACGCCCCGCGTATCACCACCCGTTCTCCGGGCGGCAGCTTCGGTCTCGTGCGCCTCGGTGACCAGCCCGAGCTGATCACGCAGCCACTTCACCGCAACTCCGGCCGAGAAGATGCTGCCTTCGAGCGCATAGGTCGCCTGGCCGCCGAGCCGGTACGCGACCGTGGTGAGCAGCTTGTGACGGGAGCGGACCGGCGACGTGCCGGTGTTGGTCATCAGGAAGCATCCGGTGCCGTAGGTGCTCTTGACCATGCCTTCATCGAAGCAGGCCTGGCCGATCAGCGCCGCCTGCTGGTCGCCCGCCACGCCCAGAATGGGGATGGACGCTCCGAACCACTCCGGGTCGGCCACGCCGAACGATCCCGCGCTGTCGCGCACCTCCGGCAGGATCGCCGACGGCACCCCGAAGTACTCGAGCATCGGTTCCGACCAGGCCTGCCGGTTGATGTCGTAGAGCATGGTGCGGGATGCGTTCGTCGCATCCGTGACGTGGGTGCCTCCCTTGGTCAGCCGCCAGATCAGGTAGCTGTCCACGGTACCGAAACAGAGGTCTCCGCGGGACGCGAGCCGCCGCGCCTCGGGCAGCGACTCGAGCAGCCAGGCGAGCTTCGTGCCGGAGAAATAAGGATCGATGACGAGCCCGGTGGTCGACGCCACCGTCTCCTGCATGCCCTCCGC